>JAJRZI010000018.1 GCA_024275295.1 Gammaproteobacteria bacterium
CTTGTCTTCAAATTCTGATCCATAAATCACCTGCCAGACCCATCCTTATCATCAGGTAACTTAATGCCATATCTTTTCTCAATCATCTGCTCAAACATAAAAATAGCCCTGGCTCCCATATGACCGCTGATCGCAATCAAACCCGCCGACATCAACGGATCGATATCCGACAACTCGCACAACCAGAACGTCAACACCCCAGCCAGTGCGCTGGTAACCAACTCACCAATAAGCTCAGTAAAACTAAACCGACTGCAGACACCACGCCTAACTTTATGCAAATAACTTGATACGCCACTCCACACTGACAGCCCGATCACGTAGGTGTATGTCAACATGCTATACGTCGTAGGATCTTTCTCAGGCATCCGATCAACTCAGCGGACACTGACAGACATCAACACCATCTACCACAGCTTTGCTCAACAACGGCGCATAATCATCCACCATCGAATGATCTGAAATCCCATCGAATGGATCAGCCGTTACATCCTCAAAACGCCCCTCAATCCGATCCCAAAACCGCCTCCACCATCCAAATTCAGCATCCGAATGCACCACACCCGCCCAATCGATATACCGCAACTCCCCAAAATGCCGAAAGTCCATCGTCCGCGGTGGAACCCGCGTCACCACATCATTGTTATTCACCACCCGAAAAGCCTTCCCTGCCAAAACCTGATCCGCATTCTCCGCCCCTTGGGTATCAAATGCCCTGGGCGCACCAAACGTATACAACCCATCGACCCGCACCCCATGCTGCACCAGCATCACTGCAGCAATACAAGCCATCGCCCCGCCCATCGAATGCCCGGTAACAAACACCTTCAGCAGCGGATCATCTTTTTTTGCATCAACAACCGCCTTCAGCACCTTCCCCCAAACCAACAAAAACGCAGCCCAAAACCCGCTATGCACCTCACCCACAATCGTACTGACACGTTGCACCCTGAAATCCGTCAACCAATCTGCCAATACCCTGGGTTCAGTCCCCCGGAAAGCCAGCACCAACTGATCACCATCATTTGTCACCAACACCTGCGACTCACCCACATCGAACGTCGCCTGCTCATACGCCGCAACACACAACTGCGCCAACACTGCAGCACGACGAAGACAAAAATCTGACTCAGACATCAGTAACCCCTAGTAACCCACTATTTCGCAGACACAAAAAAACCCGCCAGAAGCGGGTTAACACATAGCTTAAAGAACATGTCTTAGCCAAAACCTAAACGCCAATAATCAACTCCAAGATTGACATTAACGAAACCACCCTGTGACACATGACAACTCGAACAGTTATTATTTTTCTCCCCAATAATCTGCGCATCACCTGAACGGCAAATCACTCGCCATGCCGCTGCTTTCTCTTCATCACTGCCATATTTTCTCCGTACAGAACCAACCGATGCTGCATTGCATATACTCCACTCAGCAGTATCAATCAGCTGATCTTCTGCTACAGCCCCCGCATTACGAATAGCCACTCCTTGCCCGCATCCAGACAAAACAGCAACAGCAAAAAGCACCAACGGCATAATTATTATTTTCATATCGAAAATCTCCCATAAAAAAACCCCGATCTCCAAACGAAAATCAGGGTTCAAAAACACAAAAAGCCCGCGCTTTGCGGACTTCTTTAACTCTCTGTAAAAAATTAGTGTAATTTGGGACTTAACGCAAGTGATTTTTTAAAAAAGTTATAACTTATTGAATTATAAGTTATATTTAAATCTGCATTATATTGTTTAATGCTAGCTATTTGTCCATATTGGCAATTTTGCCAAGTAATTCCTGTTATATTTCTACAATTCTACCGCCGCACTTTGGGCAAAAATTATGTCTGTTATCTTCCAGTGTTCCATCAACCAGTGCATAGTCATAATTGCATCCTGTGTGAAAATACCCATCGTCGTCGTATTTCCATTCACATGCTCTGTCAGTTATTTCATTGACTCCATTTATAAGCTGCGCTATTTGCCCCTTGGCAGAATATGTTGCGCCAATCTCTATACGCATTCCTTTCTTTTGAAAAACATCAATAATTTCTTCGCTGTTCATATCTCACCCATAAAAATATAACAAAAAAATTGAGAGGGACGCGGTAAAGTGTTGCGCTCTTTTCTGGCTTGGTCATGCGCGCCCCTCATTTAAGCGTTATGTTGCTGAATGCAGCGCCAGCCGTATCAGCACGTCTCTAAATTCAATCGGTGTTGCATTTGCCTCGCGCTTACTCAGTGTCGGCCGATTTCGTTCTTTGCCTCGCTGGTCTTGAAAGCCTACCTGATGTGTTCCGTTAGGCCTGCTCCAGTCCAGTTCTGGCGGCTCCGAGTTGCCACGGTAATACAGCCACGTCCTCTTTCTAGCTCTGTGCCCGTAGGCAGACTGCCAAACCTCGCATGCCCATCCAGCACCAGATGGCCCCCATCCTGTTTTAGGTGGGCGATCAAGGTTGTATATTGGCCAAGCCATTGAAAACGCTGGGTGTTCCAACACGCCACCCCAGCAATTCACAGCCGCCAGTGCTGAAGCAAAACATCCGCTGTCATTTAGCGGCCTATTATGCTCACCGCCCCATCGCGCATAATTTGCAACCCCGAGATTTCCATATCTCTGACATGGTGGGTGTGCCACAACGGGGAATGGGCCAGAGTATAATCTTGCGTCCCTGTCTTCTGGCCATATGTCAACCGCTTCAATCTCTGAGTAGCACCCGTCAGGCTGCACAAACAATGCAGCAACATAACAAGGCGCTAAACTCGGACATTCATTACGCTGCGCTTCATTCATCCGGTTAGCTCTTACGTTATGTATTTAAAATATCTTGTAAATCATAAATTTTATCTGCTATAACAGAGCATAAATCAATAATTTCACCGCGTTTATGCTCAAGCCGCTCGCTTAACTGCAATCCAGCTCCGTTACCATTTGTGTACATATCTTTAATGTCTCCGTATGCAATTTCATCGCCGTCAATATTAACCATTCCATTTTGTATCGCTATCTTCATAATCCTCCATACCTAAAGCATCAGTAAACTCCCTTAGACCATCAACAATAAGCCTATTTACCAACCGCATCACACGGTCATATCGACCACTCCATGCCCTCCTGTACATGCTCCAACTCATCCCGCATCGAGCTGCTCTGCGACGATCTGAGATACGCACCTTACCCCCAAAACACCCCGCCGCATCACAAGTGACCTCAACCATGGCCTCACCCTTCCTTGGGTGCCTCCAAACAACCCCCCGGCCTTTACACTTCTCACATATTGGAGGCTCAACCATCTCAACCGTAGCTGCCATAATCATCTGCTCAATCACCTCATCCACCGACGACCTTGCCATCCGCTCTATAGGCCCACCCAACCGGATGCGATCCTCCTTTGGCTCACCTTTACGCCGCCGCACCTGCCAGCGCTCCTCAGCAGCCCACCTATCCACCACACAATTCACCACCAGCGCCAACGCAAGCCGTTCAGAGTGTCCGGCAAACTTCCATCCCATCAGTGCTCTAGCGGCGGGGTCACTCACTTGCGCCAATGCCTGGGCCACCTCTGCATCACAAAACTCTGCAACCCCACCACCCCTTAAACCACTGTAATTTGTCGTACCTGCACTTAGCCTGGCCAGCAGTCGCCCAGCAGATTCACCCATAATCACCTCAATAATATTTAGAGACGTACATACCACCGGATCCAAACTAAGAAAAATCACCGATCCCAATTCGCCACCACAAAAAACGCCTGATCAATGGCAACCTCACCCGGCACCCCAGCCCGCCGCACAACCGTATACCGTTTCCGCCCAATAGCCACAGCCTCAGCAAATAACGGCTCATCCTCAGTATACAAAACAGGCACATCAGCCGTCACAGACTCAGCCATCAACGGCCCACCCCCATCCACCTCACCCTCCCCATGCAAAGAGGCCTTCAACCGCCGCAGCTCAATGGGCAGTTCACGCCTGGGCGGAACCCGCCCCGCCAACAACTCATGCATAATAAAATCTCCCTGCACCTTCTTCGTCACCCCCTGGTGATGCACACAAAACCGCTTCTCCGCATACTCAACCCCACGGGTCAACGCAGCAGGCGCAGGACACCGCAAAGCACCAGACGCCCAGCGACAAGGCACCTCACCCGGCTCAAGCGGCACAATCCACCTCCCGCCTTACCGCCTCATGTGCATCCACCAAACACCGCTGCAGCATTACCTCCAACGGCTGCCAATCACAGCCATCACACAGCACATCCTCATCCGCCAACCCATACCCGCAGTCACCACCATCACCTGGCGGAAGAGCCGGAGAGACAAGCCCCGAAAAACAGACAAACCGAATCACTACCGCTCACCCTCTCTACTACTCCGCTCCTTGTGCAGCCGTAAAATATAATCACTGGGCAACTCTATCCCCATGGGATTAAATGGCAGACCATTATCTTCCCCCCACTGCCTCAACTCATTCTCTGCCTGTTCAGCCTCACTCAACCCATCACCCATCATCGTGTGAGATGGATGATAAGCATCATCAACAGGCTTACCACCACCCCCCCGAACACGCTTACCCGCAGCAACATCAAACACCACCCCCTCCAGATACATCGGCCCAAACCCAAAATCAGGATCATCATCCCTGATTTGCGAAACAGCATCCGTCACATGCTCAGCCTTAACCCAAACATCAGATGCCATCCACCGATCCACCATCTGCTGAACATCCCGTCGATCAACCAACCCATGGGAATCTGCGAAGCATTTTTGCAGCGCCTCCTCCACCGCCAGCCGATCAACGCGCACAGGGGGAATAACCACTAATGCTGCTATTTCCTCCTTACGGATAACGGACTCCGGATGTGGTGCGCTCCTCGCACTATCAACAGGGTGCGCTCGAGGTGCGCTGCTAGGTGCAGTGCAAGGGGCAACAGAATCGCTACAACCCGCACCAACACAAGCATTATCGGGTGCGCTGCTAGGTGCAGCCAAGGGTGTTCCCCTGATGGTGCGCTCAGGGTGCGCTCGAGGTGCGCTCCTCCCAGAGACGGACTGAGGCGCATCAGGCTGCTTACAATCAAAATCAGCCAGCGGAAGCCGGAAAACCAATGTCGATTCATACCCTTTGACCCGCTCAATCAAACCCGCCTGCAACAAAACATTAAACAATGCCCGCAGCCGATCCTTATTCATCGAAACCACAGCCCGATGACTACCGCGCAACTTATGCACCTCCAGCACCTCAAACAGCCCCTTACGGCTGATACGGCGCTTAATACCAACAATCCCTGTCTCATAGTCCATAAACCGCCGCAACCCTCGCAGATAAAGCACCTGAGCCTCATACGGCAAATAATCAAGTGCCAAATCCTCAGCATCATTCCAGCTAGTAGTCGCCATCAGTTAGCTTAACCATCCTTTTTTACAAGAGCGTAGGCCTCCTTATTGATATCCTGCTTCTGCTCTTTGGTGAGGGTTGGCGGGGGTAGTAATGCCTTAGATGCTTTTGCTTTGGGTAGCCGCTTTCTCTTTGCCCGCCTGGCCTTCTCATCGTAAGGTGTAGCACCGGCCTGCCGGGCGCGCAGCCCATCAATAACAGCCCGAGCGACCTAATCCGCAAAACCACCCTCAATACCCCAGCCCTGGTTCTGAAATTCAGAACTTGCGCCCCGCTCAAACGCCTCCGCACCCGACAACGCAAAGCGCACCGCATTGAATGCACCCCGCTCATCAACACAAGCCAGCGTCGCCACCTCATCGAAGTGAGCGCGGCCAACCGCCAATCCGTCATGCCAGTTACCGTTGCAATCGTGCGGCACCCGCCAATTAACCATATGCCCCTCACCATCCCGCGCCGTAAAGGCGAGATCATCCCGGCAGCGAATCAGAGGACGTGTCTGAGAGGGTTTAACCGCTTTAGTGTCATTCAGCCCATCCAGCACATCCAACACCCAGTGTCGAAAAGCCTTGGCCTTGGCAGTCTTGGAAAACATCGCGATGAGGTGGCAGCCGCGTGGGGAGAAAATGCGGGTTGCGTTCTGTAAGTTGTTGTTTTTACCTGAGACCGTCAAATTGACGGTCACGGTCATATCGTCTGTAAACTCGTCTTTGTTGCGGTCGTAAATGCGGCTAATGGAGTCCGTTCGCTTGTAGTCCATCGCCCGTGCTATATCAGCAGCAGAGAGCCAGGGTGTGCCGTTGTGGTCAATGATGGATAGATCGGTTCCCTCGAATTTGAGGTGAGCGGGTAGGTTGGTCATAGCGGTGTCCTCTGTGTCGGTTTGAGAACTGCCACCAGCAGGGTCTAATCTGCAAAGGGTGGCAGGCCGTACAGGGTTAGACCTACCGCCACAGAGAGCGGCCACCCGAAGGTGCCCCATACGGCCCGCCATAAATCTTGCGGACACAAAAAAAGCGCCATCGAGTGAGCGCTTGTGCGCTCTGTGATTCAGGGGTCTAATCCCGGCCACTGATTTTGCAGTGACCTGCAAACAATAACCCCGCCCCGCCAGCAATGTCAACCCAGCGCCGCTCATCAGTAATTCATCTCACGCAAAAACACCGACTTGGCCACCTCACACAACGCAACGCACTCACTCATCTTCATCCCGGCTTGCACAAAACTCACCGAATAATCACCATCGGACTCATCCAGCGCAAAAATCAACAACTTTTTCCCCTTCTTAAATGCGCCATTCTTTCCAACATCCTCCAATGCACACTCCAACGCCTGCCGTTGACTCCACAACGTCCCATCACAAGCCGCATCCGCCATACTCACAACATTATTTTCATTACTCATAGGATAAACCCCTCTGCAAGCTCACACATCCCAAACCTCACACCCAAACGACCGCGCTTCCCGCGCAGCCACCAAATCTTCCAGCTTCCGCTTAACCCGCAACGCCACCGCCTGAGCCTCACCCACCACATCCTGCGTAGTACACTCCTCATAAGGCGCAGTATTTGTAGAGACAACAAACTGAGAGGCATCACCCGGCTTAGGCCGTGGCGTACGCTTAATCGCCACCCGCTGCAACCGCAGCCTGGCCACAATCTCACCCACCACATGCGTCCCAACCCCATGCTTATCAGCCACCGCCTTCTGCGACTCAAACCGATTCAGCCGCAACTCCGCCTCAATCACCTCCCGCACAACAGCGGGAATCAAATCCAGATTAACCTGCGTTCTACGCGCCATCAGAACCACCCCCCTTAAACCAATGTACCCTCACCCCCTCCAGCCAGGCAATGGTATAAAACACCGCCAGCACAGCAATACCCCACTGCTCTGCCACAAAACTGCTATAAAACCAAAAAGGCTGACCCGCCAAACCAAACCAGCAAGCCCACCGTCGCCGACCAGCATCCTCCTGCTGCGTCAACGCAATAGCCAGCAAGCCAAAAAAAGCAATCCCAATCTGATCAAAACTCACCGTCGCGCGCCACAAAAAGCCCCATAACATCGGCCACACAAAAACCCCAACACCGTCTTATACAACGGCAAAAAAACCGCGCTATCAGGCACAAAATTAAACCGCTCAAAAACCCAACAACGCACACACCGATTCATGCCCACTGTTTGGGTGCCAGTGCCCGGCATACTGGCACTCAAAACACCCACCGCACCAAAACCAGAAACAAAGCAAAAAGCAACACACCACGCAAACACATCACAGCACGCGGCCAAATATCATCCCCATGCCTCAAAACTCGATGCCCCATAACCAACCCCATCAAGCCGCCAGCCTCACCAGCCAATCACCCACAGCATCCCCCAGCAACTTATCAAGATGCCCAGACTCCCGCGAAAGACAAACCAACATATCCCCTGCACAAAACCCAACAGGCTGCTCAGAATTATCCGCCACCACATGCACCATCAACCCACCCGCCTGGCGTACAAAATCAACAACCTCACCCGTAAGCGCATGCAGCACCACAACATCATCCAGTCGCCCAAAAAAATCCGCCACAAACAACTGCTCATTACCCGCAATCCCCACATAAAGCAGATCCTTCATGCTACCCCCTCAAAAACAGACAACACCCCACCCGCCAGCGAAAAACCCAACACAAAAAGAACCGCGCCCAACAAATCAACAACCCACCTACTCCCCATGGCCACGCGACCCCTTCAACTCACCAAGCCCCGTTAACGACCCAATTTCGCCCATTGAACGCACCATCTCCAAATACCTACACTCCACCTCATCCCGGCCATAAAGCGCCACCAGCAACACCTTAAAGGTAAACTCAGAGACCGACATGCCATACCGATTAGCCGCCCGCAACAAATCCCCATGCACCGACTCCGGCACCGTCGTCTTAACCGACTCCGACCGCTTACCCCATGGAGAAAACTCTGCCGGTCTCGCCATCAAAGCCGCCAGCACCGCCAAATCTGCATCAAACCCAACCACCTCATCCATCCCCTGCACCCTCAAAAAAGGGAGCCTAAAACCATGATAAACTTTGAACTCCAACACCCAACGTCCACCACAAACCGAGGCCCCAATGACCGAGAAAACCCAACAAAGCACACCAAAAAACTACCTGGTACACATAAAACTCTGCCTGTAAAACCAAAACCAATCACAAATCGCCAAATACGAAATTGCAAAAATCCTCACCAAAATATCCAACGGCAACTACAAACTCGCCTACTCCAGCCACGATGCAGGCACCTTTGGCTTTTTTCTAACCTCAACACACCACCCAACCGCAATAGGAGCCAGACTCGAAGGCCGCTCAGAAGCAGAATATGGTGCCCTCAACAAAGACGACACCTGCTTCGTGATAGACATCGGCCAAGAGACCTACCAATCGGGCTACAACGTACCGTTTGCATGGCTAAAGCGCCGCTAATCATCCGCAACAAAAATACGCTCTTTATCATTGATGTCGTAATTCATCTCGAACTCCCCATGCTTATCCAGCGGAGGCCAAACCTCCGGCGTCAAATGCCTGAGCTGCATTCGATGAAGCACACCAGCCGAACCATCAAGAAGCCTGCCCAGCAACAAATGGAGACTAATAAACAGCCCCACTGGCCACGAAAACAACAACCAGACAAAAACCCGTTTTTTCCACTCACGGGGTCGCCGCTCCTTAAGAACCTTTTTTATTTCATTCCGGAAATACCGCCGACGCTCTCGCTTTTTCATCTCATCCAATCTACACACCAACCCACCCTCCGGTTTGAAAATAAAACATCACGCACCAGTACGGGTAAAAAACCGCAACACCATAAACCACGAAACAAACCCCATATCTCACCTCACCCCATCCAGACAAAAAAAAGCCCCGGCCATGTACGAGGCGCACACAACCAGGGCGGAACGAGGCAGGACGAGGAACGCCCTGGCGCCAGTGCCCGTTGTTTGGGTAACAGTGGGTGCTGCCGACTTTTTGGGAAAGCAGGAAACAATGGGATGAAACTGCGAAAAGGGGTCATCTGTCTAAACACAGCATCTCAGCACTTCGATCTGAACATGGCACCTTACGAAGCCGTAGTGCAGCACCACGAACCCTATCAGCAGTTTGAACAGGCAGCATTTCTGGCCACTGGCTTACCGCACTCTTTGTTATTTCAAGCGCTCGCGCAGCCTCCGCCCCATTACCGCCACCTAACAATTTAATTGCATCACTCTTCTTCATACCGTAAGTACAGCATAGTAAACTTACGCAGTCAAGCATGTTAAACTTTAATTAAGTATACTTAACCTATGTCAGTTGGAAAAAGATTAAAAAAAGCAAGAAATGAAGCTGGGCTTACGCAACCACGGCTTGGAGAAATGATAGGCGTTACAAAATCAGCAATCAGCCAATGGGAATGAGGTGACACTAAAAACATTCTTGCCAGGCACTTGCTAAATGCTGCCCGCACTTTGCATGTGCGCGCCACATGGCTAATTGATGGTACAGGCTCCATGCGCCATACCCCAGGCGATGCCATAGGCGATACACCAACGCCCGCCTATAGCATCCAACAACAACACCTGCTAGACCTCTTTAGCCGACACTCGCCAGAGCAGCAAAAACAATACATCGCACTTATGGAAACCACGGTTCCAGCACGCCGACGCATGGAAGCGCTCGACATGGATCATCCAGGCAAGACTATAGACGCTCCTGCAACGCAACAGAAAACCTCGTCAAAAGCCGAATAGCCTCCCCCAAATCAGCCGCCCTTGCCCCGCTGCCGCCTGCATGTTGCGCAATCAACCCCGCCACAGCCACCAACCGCTCAGCCAACACCGTATCAAACTCATCGACCGATCCAACCCGCCTGGGAGGCGTGTTATCCAACCGCAACTGAGCCTTCCGTAACTCAGCCCCAACATTCACACCACCTTCAAAACCATCAGCACTCTTAACAACAACCTTCACAGCCATATCTCAAACCCTCTGAATATTATCCATAACCATTTTTATTCTTAATGCCACAATCCACATATATATCCTGCAACTCAACAAAAATAAGATAAAAAAGTCACACATGTCCCAACCTACCTAAAAAAGGACACCCATAACAAATGTCCTGCTTATCCTAATAAATACAGCCTAAACTACAGAAAAACCAACTCATGCCGATAAACATTATAAAATACAAGGTAATGCAAAAGGAGAACGAGAAAGAGAAAGGAACAACGTAAACCACGAGAAACATCATGCCAAATGCAGACTTCACGGCAATAGGGCTGTGCTTAAAAAAACACAGACTTGAACAAAAACTAGAATGGGCCTCTCTCGAAAAATGTGCAGGGTATGATCGCCGTCACCTGCGCAGACTTGAACAGAACCCACCAGCAGCCCTCCCTGCCCTGGAACACCTCTGCAACGCTTACCAGATCCATCCACTCTACATCCTTGCAGCAGGCTACAATGACCACTTCACCATAGACCTAGAAACCCTCAAATCCTTATCAAACGACCTCACAACAAAACTCCTGGAAATCCTGTCCAACCCACAAAAAAACCCCAGACAATAAAAAACCCGCCGAAGCGGGCTTAACTGTTCATAACTGCATCCAGACATCTCATAAAGGTTTTGTTTTGTACTGACAATCAGGATTTGTTTTATAAGTCAGTTTTTGGGTCGTCGTTGTACAGGAAATTCACATCCCTCTCCAATGAATAAAAAAAACGCCCAACTTAAGAGGGCGTTTTTATCTTGACATACACGCTTGCTTATCCAGCAAGCAATTCCTTCATCCGAGCCGCTGCAACAGTGCCAAGATCGGCGGCGTCATGAATAGACTCAATTTCCCGGAACCGGCCTGGCGCATTAGTAGATTGAAAAACGTCAGATGGCACCCTTGCTTTAACCTCTTTAGTCTCTCAAACCATATCAGGGTCTGGCCGCACCAAATTATCGAAATATATTATACCGTCTTCTATTCTCATATCACGTCCCAAGATAGCCCTTTGGGCCTTAGCCCTTACTCTCTTTTTTGCACAAAACAACCCACCCCCATTATTGGGAGCAGGATAATAAATTCATTTAGAAACGGCCTCTATGCCGCCGCATTATGGCGAAAATCATCCACCATATCACGCAACCGTTTAGCTTCCTCTTTTTGCATCCGCCTCTCTGCTCTGCGCTGGCCAGAAACCTGCAACATAAACCCATTATGATTATCTAACATATGGGTTAAGGCATCATACATCTCATCCAGCACCTTAATAAGCGGCTGAGGCGGCACACCACCCTTCAGTAACGAATAGATTGGCCTGCCCTCCTTTGGATTTGCAACCAAATATTCCCCCACCTTTGGCGCAACACACCACCCGGCAGGGCCAGATATTAAATTCGAGTGCATCAACACATCATTAACACTACGGTACAACTCAGAAAAATACGGGTCATCCCTGTCAACACCATCAAAAACCACAGCACGAATAAGCCGGTCTCGCACAGCAAACAACCCATACGATGCAGTTGAATCGCCGTACATATCGACCAACAACTTCACAAGCAGCCAGGCACCAACAAGAAACACAACCATGACAGATAAGATTAAAATCAATAAATTCATTTTTCAGCTTCCACCGATGAGCTAGCTATCTCATCTGAAGTACCTCGTGATCTGACTGAAGAGCTAAGCAATCGCTCAAAAACAAGTGACTGATATTTATCCCTCTCAGCAACAAGCCGAGAGATCTCTTCATCCTTCCCCCTCATAGCAGCACTCCACACCCTCCAAATCATCTGCCAGAATATAAAGCACACAAAAACCAGCACCACCACCACCGACCCACCATCAGCCCATAGCTGCGCCACCAAGTTCCACAGACCATCACTCATACTCCTGACATCCCATCTTCCTGCTTAAAGATTAAGCAGTATCCAAGATTTCACGCACAACAGAAAGCCACGCTCACCCGCTTGATGAACATGCATTTATTTCCCAATGATTTCCCACCCCATGATGCGCTCATCCTTATTGTGCCACCGCGACCACCCTATACCAAGGTTAACGACTGACAACCAGATTCTTTAGTTATTCTTATAAAACGCCGATACAAAACAGAAGTAAAACACTAAAATCCGCCTGAAGAACCACCTACAAGGCTAAAAACCGTCAAACACCCTTAACAACGAGCAGACACTAGCATACCTAACATGCACCAGCTTTTGACCTGGATCAAACTACCACACCCAACAACCCCACGGCAACCAAAACCTATCACTCCAAGCAAAGCCGAACCAAACAGCCAAACTGCCGCAGGCAGAGGAACCTGTGGTATCACCTCAACAGATGTCATAGATGAACTACCAAATATAACACCCAGATCAGTCCCTCTTTCAAACTCTCCACTGCCTGTACTAAAAGTAAATTGAATGTTTTGCGAAACAAACTTGCCTGGGTCAAACCTAACTGGAGGTGCCAATGCATTCAAAGCAGTCCCATCACCATTGATAAATCCAAACATAAAATTCTCAAGGTGGTAGCAATTTATCAGTGGAGCCGTATTAAATAATGTGTGTTGCTGATTAAAGGATCTGATATTCCCAACCTGAAACGTAATAAAATCAGACTTTTTACCACCCGCCGATACCCAGTCATCAACAACAGTCAATTCTCCTAGATTATCAATTTACGCACCATTAGGCACTCCAAGCTCAAATGACCCAATGCGTAGCGAGACCTGAGTATACGAGTCCCAATAGCGCCTAACCGTATCTGGGTCACCAAAAAGAGGCCGAGGTATTGCATCAGTATTGTAGGCAATCAACCCCACGAACGAATCATTGGAAAATATAGCATGGCTAAGCGCCGAATGCACCTGATTGACCGTGCCGGCAAACTCCACCCTTACCAAATCAGCTGATACTGATCCGCTCATTATCAACAGATATAAAAACAGTATGCGACGCACAATAACAATCCCTCCTTTTTCTCCACTCCCAAGATATTTCCTACTCAAAATAACCATACCAAACCACCTCATCAACTCCAAGAAGGTTCAGCTTGCTTGACTGGTTCAGCTTGCTGTACTATGATCTCCCCACATCAACCACAAAAGACCGGAGACAAGCCAGGAGCCAACCCATGGAACAACCCACCCCATCTTACAACACCCACGACTTTTGGGATCGCATACTAGGCATAGAGCCACCTCACAACAGAGCCGCCGTTGAAGCCGTAGACATGAACCTGTTCAAAAGCGAAGACCGCGAAGAACAAGACTTCTGCGACATACTAGCCGAAACCTACCGCCTTTATGTGCAAGAAGAACTCGGCCTCGAATGGAACCACACAACCGGCCTTTGCCAACCACCAGTCGGAAAAACCATGACCAAAGAATACGAGTGGTATGAACAAAACATTGCCCCAGAACTAAGGGCAATAGCCAAAAAATGCAAAGAGAAAGGGTTTGATTACTTTTTTCTTACAAGAGTTAACGCCAAAGAGAAGGAGACAAACACAATATATTCTCAAGACCATAGGCTAATCAGGATTTCGCCGGGTAAGCGTCCAGGTACGTGGGCCATCAAATGAATGCACAGTTCCGTAATGCGAAGTCTTCATACACCCGTCTGAGCGAAGAGCTGGCCACCTGCGTAGAAAGATAGCATGGACACAAAGCAGATTTTATATAGCTCAGATGCTGCTGCAAGTTTTGCCACCGGCATAGAGGGCTGGATAGATAATAAAGGCCGTTTTTTTGGTGACTCAGAGCATATGGCGCGTTATTCCGGATGCACTCACATTAACTGCGCCGAATGTGGCAAGCCTACAGTTCGATATTACAGGATTTGTAGAGAGTGCCAGGATAAAAAATCTATTGAGAGATACAACACCAAGCCTCGAATAAAGTGGAATGGCAAAACCCCACTTTATTCCGAAGCACATGATGAATATTTTTTCGATACTGAGTCGTTGCTCGAATATATCGATGAGCATGATTGCAGTATAAGATCATTACGGTTGATTGTGTGTGTGGCTAATAAATTTCGAGAAATTGAAAGTGATTATTTTTCCGATGACATGACAGACGGCTATGAACTACCTGCCGATCTTGAAGATGCGATTGCGGCGCTGAATGATGTAATTAGACAGCAGCCCGCAGCGTCATGGTCTCCGGGAAAGTACGCGGCTGATTGTGATTTATAACGTTGTTTTTAAGACGCCCTGGCATGGCATCTACTACGAAGCGCACCGACACCGCGAAAATGGTCAAAAGAAAATGCACGATGCCTGGCACCGCAACTTACCAGATATGCAAATGGCATTTGAAACGCTGAAGAATGTATAAACGCACAACAAGAGAGTAGATGAAAAATGGCTTTTAAACTCAAAGACCCATCAGATGAAATTGTGAAAAAGCTCGATATTTGCCTTGGATCTAAAGTTATTGGCAAAGTGGAGAAAACCGCCAGAGGCACGATTGATTGGCATGCTTGCATTAATGTACCAGAGGCACCGATTTTGCACGCACTAGCACAGGGGCACGGGAAAACACCCGAAGAGGCGATAAGCGATGCATTTAAGGCGTCTTTAGCTGATGCAGAACAATTCATTTGTGCATTAAAAAAACTCGAATGGCAGCTGGAAGCCTAACGATTTAACGATGGGCGCCACAACCGGAATAAGTTGGACTGACCACACATTTAATCCGTGGTGGGGCTGCACAAAGATTGCGCCAGGCTGCGACAACTGCTATGCAGCAACTCTCGATAAACGAACAGGTGGCAGCTATTGGGATACAAAACAAAAGCCAAGGCAAACCAGCCCAGCTAATTGGAGAAACCCTCTCAAGTGGGACAGACTGGCAGCGTTTGAAAATAAACGACACAAAGTCTTTTGTGGATCAATGATGGATTGGTGCGACAAGGATGCGCCAGAAGGGGCCATCCACGATCTATTTGAGCTAATAAAAGCTACGCCAATGATTGATTGGCAACTACTGACAAAACGCGCCACGCGCATCATGGAATGCCTACCAGATGATTGGGGTAGTGGATATAAAAATGTTTGGCTAGGCGTGACAGTTGAGGACATGGAATATGGCTACAAAAGAATTGATGAGCTAAAGAAAATACCAGCAAAAGTTAAATTCTTGAGCGCCGAGCCACTGCTAGAAAATCTCGTTGATGTAGACAACAAATTAGATGGAATAGATTGGGTAATTATTGGAGGGGAATCTGGATCAGGATGTAGGGAGATGAATCCTGAATGGGCAGAAAGTTTATTAATGAGATGCAGGCTAATGAATATCCCCGTTTGGTTTAAACAATACGGCGGAAACACCAGAGACAAGGGTGGCTGTTTAATTGGCGGGGTTGAATGCAAGCAATGGCCTATCAGAGCAGCTTAACGATTGCGATAAGCCGCCGCGCTTTTTGCGGTCGGCTTTATTAGCTGGTTATGCGTGACTGCAAAGAAAATATACAGGTATGGAAAGTTTACATATGAAAAAGAAAATATATTGCCATGAGGTTGACTGCGAAGGTGCGCCTGGCTGTCAGTGCCTAAAACCTGAAGCCTGGGAAGAGTGGAAATTTAACAAAATTCACGATAAACATGAGCTGTTTGAATTGGCCAACGACCTGTTGGGCGAACTGGCAAGGAACACGATTTTTATAACTACAAAATCGCACATCCACTATGACGGCGAGAGGCTAATGGACGAACTTATAGCCAAGGCGCGGAATATTCTAGACAGAGAGTATGACGCATAACGTCGCATTAACCGGGCCGCTGATGGCCCACCGACGGAGCGCAGTATTACCGGCTCCGGTTTTATTTATTGTTAGAACGACTATCTGGAGAAACCAATGTTTATCGAAGAATGGAACAACAAAGCCACGGAAGTTAACGAAACCGCTATTGCAAAGGGGTGGTGGGATGCAGAACGTAATGATGGCGAGATGATAGCCTTGATGCATGCGGAGCTTTCCGAGGCGCTTGAGGCACTTCGCCACGGAAACCCGCCCGATGATCACATTCCTGAATTTCGCGGCACTGAGGCAGAGATGGCGGATGTAGTAATACGAATTATGGACTATGGCAAAGCCCGTAATCTGCGAATTGCCGAGGCCATTGAGGCCAAAATGGCATACAACGCCAACCGTGAACGTATGCATGGTGGTAAGGCGTTCTAACGTCGCAATTAACCAGAGGCGCATCTTTTCGCGCCGTCTGCGTTAAATTGCTTTGTTATATTTTTATTTATTGTAGGTGATTTATGAAATATGAGACTGAGCCTGGGCCACCTGATTACGTCGTAGCAGAGTGGATGAAACAGTGTAGTTGTTGCCCACATTGTAATCAGCCATGCCCATGTGACGGGGTAAGATCTGGCGGAATGTGTGATGATATGTGTGATTGCGATGAGGATGAAAACCATGAGTGACATTGAAATAGCTATCGAGGTTAGAGCAAGAACAGACAAAGCTCTAAAGGTATTTGATGGTAAAACCGAATGCTGGATACCACGCTCACAAATTAGTGATTATGTCGGCGATGAAGACTCACCAGAAACTATTTTTATCTCTGAATGGTTAGCTGGTGAAAAGGGGTTGATTTGAAATATAACGCCGTATTCAGTTGCGGCCCACGAAACTTAACTAGGCGCAAAGGATAGCGCCGTCAACTGGAATTTATGGTTATGCAGGTATTTATACTATGAAAATAAAACCAGAAATACACTCCTTCGTTAAGCATAGCGTTAGTGGATTAAGAGCGCAGGTGTATAAGCACTATTCTGACAATGATGACTATGTGGGAGTTATTGTCCTTCCTCAACCAGGTGCAAGCCGCAATGAGGTATATAAAAAATGGCGCATTGATCAAATTAATGCCGCATAACGCCCATGCTCAGCGGCGCAGTACCGCCACTGAGAGCTTTAAATTCAACCACAAACGCGGCGGGGTACTGTGTCCGCTGGAGCTAATTGTTATGCCTAAATTTAGAAAGAAGCCTGTTGTTATTGAAGCCACACAATGGAAATTCCTCGGTGACCACCCTAATGTAAAAGAGGGGTGGATCGATGATAAAGGGCAAATTGCATGTAATGTTGGCCCGGCGTTTAATGTGTGCGGGAGACGCAAAATCGCTTGCATTAAAACACTTGAAGGGTGGCACCAAGTGAAGCCTGGTGATTTTATTATTACAGGTGTACATGGCGAAGAGTACCCGTGCAAACCTGATATTTTTGAGAAAACCTATGAGCCTGTTGAGGCATAACAGAGTTTAGTAAGCAACACTACCAATACGGACAAGATCACAAAAAGCCATGAATACTAAACAAGCTATTGAAATGACAATAAACACCATTCGGTTCAAGCAATATTCGCTTGATACTGAACGGGCGTATTTGTCATGGCTTAAGCGTTATTGGGCATGGTGCAAAAACAATTCAAGCCTTCCTACTGAGGATAAAATTAAAACATTTCTGACTGACTTAGTTATTCATAGAAAGGCTGCACCTGCAACTCAAGATCAAGCTAAAAATGCGATCGCTTTTTTTTACCGTAATGTGCTTAAGGAAGATCTTGGAGACTTCTCTTCATACTTGAAGTCAAAAAAGCCCCGCCGCCTACCTGACGTGCTATCGCAGGAAGAAATAGCCATGGTGCTGCCTAGAATACATGGAGTGCATGGACTCATCGCATCCTTAATGTATGGCTGCGGCCTGCGACTCAATGAATGTTTAAAGTTACGAATTCAAAACATTGACTTTTATCGTGATCAAATATTCATCAAGCAAGGCAAAGGCAATAAAGATCGTGTTTTGACACTACCAAATAGAATAAAAGTCAAACTTCAGGCACAGATTGAATACGCAAGAGAACTACACAACATCGATGCCGGAACATCTTATGCTGGAGTAGCGCTCCCAAATGCTATTGGTCGCAAGTTCACAAATGCAGATAAAGAGTGGCCATGGTTCTGGGTATTCCCTGCCGCCAAATACTCAACTGACCCAAGGTCAGGTGTAATTCGTCGCCACCACATCCATGACAGCCCATTCCAAAAGGCCTTAAAGAGAGCAGCCAGAGAAACAGATATAAACAAACGAGTCAGCTCCCACATCCTCCGCCACAGCTATGCAACCCATTCACTAGAAAATGGAATGAACATTCGTGAATTACAGGAAAGCATGGGGCATAAAGACATATCAACAACCCAGGTTTATTTGCACCTGGCCAGAAACGAAAGGGCCACAGCCAGCCCCTTAGATCTTTTGGCAATGTAGGCACCCCATGGCTTTAATGAAGATACAAACATTCCAGAAACGCTTCGTAAAAGGGGATGCCCCAGACACAAGAACCGTGCAGGGGTGGATTGACAAAGGCAAGGTATACGGGGAAAGATACGGAAGACTGTATTATATAGACCCTGACCGCCCACCAGAAACAACCACCAGCAACGAGCTGGTATTAAAAGTATTAGCGGCCCAGGGAAATAATAAAGGGGCAAATAATGGGGCGGCATCGAATGGCTAAGCATAGAGGCTTGCCAGATTATCTGTACTCCTACAAAGGGAGCAACGGAAAAATATACTTCAAGTACCAGCACCCATCCATGGAGAAAGCGCAACCCTTTGGCTCAGATAAAGCCAAAGCCGTGGATGCAGCAAAACAGCTGAATAGCATGCTGTGCACTGGCCATAACCTGATTGCCAAGGTAATGAATCCAAATGCCAAAACATTTGACGAATACATGCCAGAGTTTAAAAAACACCTACAAGAGCGCACAGTCAACACCGAACCACTCTCAGTACGCACAATTACCGAATACCATAGAATCCTCAATTCATTCTCAAAACAGCTTGGAAGCTATCCGCTTAACATCATCACCCGCAAGCATTGCGCAGATATGCTTGATGAATACCCCATAAAATCAAGAAATAAATACCGGGCAATCATCGTGCTTATGCTTGATTATGCCGTATCAGATGGCGACATCAATGAAAACCCAGCATCAAAGATCATGCCAACCCCAAAACAAAAACGCGCCAGACAACCATTGACGCTGGATGGATTCAAGGCCATCTATAAGCATGCTGCCAAAGAAATAAAAAACGCCATGGATCTGGCACTAAGAACACTTCAACGTAGGGAAGACATCCGAAACTTTAAGTTTTCTGACTGGGACGAAGCGGACAAGGTGCGCATGAAGCAAAGCAAGACATGGAAGCACGGCACCTTTCTTGAGTTCGATATTGCAGGCACCAGCCTGGAGAAACTAATCAAGCGGATCAGGGAAGAGCGCACCATTGCCACCCCCTATATAGTTCACCGCGACCCGATTGCAAGACGCAGGAACAAAGACAGGGATCACTGGACACAGCTTTCACCAAGACAAATATCAGATGGATTTAAAGAGGCACGCGATGCCTCCGGGTATTACAACCACCTGCACACAGAAGAAATGCCAACATTTCACGAAATCAGGGCACTAGGGGCAGACCTGTATAAAGATATGGGATGGGAAGACAAAGAAGTGCAGTCCCTGCTTGGACACAGCAGCTTAAAACAAACAAAAGAGTATTTGAACCGAAACAAAGACCGCTATAAACAGGTAAAAAAGCCCTGTTTAGACGTATAGATTCTTCTAATTTTCTTCTAATTTTCTTCGAATCGCAAAAACACCGTAATATAAAAACAGCCACAACACACTGAAAACACTTGGAAAAACTGGTCGGAGCGAGAGGATTCGAACCTCCGACCCCCACAACCCCATTGTGGTGCGCTACCAAGCTGCGCTACGCTCCGAAGAGTGCGCATCCTAGGCGCACTTGAATAAGATGTCAATTACCGATTATGAATCATTCTATAGTGATGCTTTATCTCAGTTGAGATACATCACCTTGAAGGGGTACTAGCGTTTGAGAATGCGTAGAACCTCTTCCAGCTCAATGCGCAACTGATGAACAATCTGCTGGCTTTGGTTTTGATCACTTTTTGCTGAATCACTGCATAGCTGCTGACGAGCGCCGCCTATAGTAAAACCCTGCTCATACAATAAGCTTCTAATTTGGCGAATCATCAAGACATCATGACGTTGATAATAGCGACGATTTCCCCGGCGTTTGACAGGCTTGAGTTGCTCAAACTCCTGTTCCCAATAACGCAAGACATGGGGTTTCACACCACACAGATCGCTAACCTCACCAATGGTGAAGTAACGCTTACCTGGAATTGCAGGCAGTTCTACGGAGCTGTTACTCGCGTCCAGCATAAGCTTCAACTCTTGCTTTTAGTTTTTGCCCCGGACGAAAGGTCACTACGCGACGAGCAGAAATTGGGATCTCCTCCCCTGTTTTTGGATTGCGACCTGGACGCTGCTTTTTCTCACGCAGATCGAAATTGCCAAACCCAGATAATTTAACCTGAACCCCCTCTTCCAGGGAACCTCTGATTTTCTCAAAAAACATTTCGACCATCTCTTTGGCTTCTCGTTTATTGAGCCCCAGCTCATCAAATAGCTTTTCTGCCATCTCAGCTTTGGTCAGTGCCATTATTATTCTCTCAGATATGCATTCAAATCTTTTTCTAACGCTTGGACAATATTGCCCATCACGTCATCAACAGTTTCGTCCGTAAGAGTTTGTGAAGTTTCCTGAAGAATCAAGCCTAAAGCGAGGCTTTTTCGTCCAGAATCTATCTTCTCTCCAGTATAGACATCAAAAAGCTTGATGTCTGTAAGAATTTTCGGTGCCGCTTGCCGAATACAATTTTTAACGGCTTCAAATTCAATATCTTGCCCCAGAACCACTGCGATGTCACGTCGAATGGATGGGAATTTGGATAACGGTGCAAAAGTCGGCAACCGGCCATCTAAAAGGCTATCAATAGATATCTCAAATAGATAGGTACGCCCTGAAAGCTCTAGTTTTTGTTCAAGTTTTGGGTGCAACATCCCAAACCACCCAACAAGTTCACCATTTCGTTGGATTTTTGCTGTCTGGCCAGGGTGTAGCGTCGGATGCTCGCCAAGGGAAAAAACAAATTTATCAGCACATCCGGTCAATGTAAATATAGCCTCTAAATCAGCTTTTACATCAAAAAAATCTGCCTCATGCCCAGGTTGGCCCCACTGCTCCTGGCAGGCGCTTCCTATAACCAAGCCTGACAGCATGTTTTCTTGTTTAATTTCATTGTCTTGCGAAACAAATCTCAGACCTGACTCGAAGATGCGTATTCGACTCTGCTGACGTGCCTGATTATAGCTGGCTGTCTGTACAAGGCCTGGCCACAGGCTTGTGCGCATCACTGACATCTCAGTGGAGATGGGGTTGGCTAACTTTACACTTTGTTGCTGAGGATCCATCAGACTTTGGATCTCAGGGCTAATAAAGCTGTAGGTGATCGCTTCTTGATAATCACGACTCACCAGCAACTCTTTAGCACGATGTAGATCAAAAGTGGTTTCAGGTTTTGAATACATCGGCATAGTGGATGGCGCATGACTCATTGGGATTTCAGAGTAGCCGTAGATACGTCCAATTTCCTCAATCAGGTCAACCTCGATTGCAATATCAAAACGACAACTGGGAGGAGTCACCATCCAGCCATCATCTGCTGCCTCAAGCTGCATCTCCAGGCGAGTAAGAATATCGGCAATTACATCATCAGCAATCTTTATACCCAGAATGCGCTCTACCCGCTGGTGACGAAGTAAGATTGTTGGTTTCTGAGTGAGATGCTCAGAGGATACAACCTCAATAACTGGCCCTGCCTCTCCACCCACTATCTCCATAAGCAGTGCTGTTGCACGCTCAATAGCTTTGATTTGAAGTTCTGGATCGACACCTCGCTCAAAACGGTGTGAGGAGTCCGTATGCAGGCCATAGCCACGCGCTTTGCCCACTATAGCCATTGGGGCAAAAAAGGCGCTTTCAAGCAGGATATCCTGAGTAGCATCTGTAACAGCTGTTGCCTCTCCTCCCATAATGCCAGCCAGAGCCACAGGGCCACTGGCATCGGCGATCACTAGCGTATCTGATTTAAGCTCAATCTCCTGGCCATCTAATAGTGCAAGTTTTTCACCGGATTCAGCCTGACGAACAATGATGTTGTGATCCAACCGATTCAGATCAAACCCATGCATGGGTTGACCAAGTTCAAGCAGAACATAGTTGGTAATATCAACTACCGGGCTAATGCTTCGAATATCACTTCTGCGCAGGCGCTCACGCATCCAGAGTGGTGTCTCTGCTGTGGGGTTAATTCCTCGAATTATGCGGCAGGCATAACGTGGGCACGCCTCAGCTGCTTTAACTTCAACCTGAACAGCATCATCAATAACAGCTGCCACAGGTTCAATAACAGGGGCAGACACCACACAACGGTTGATAACGCCCACTTCGCGTGCAATACCTGCCATGCTTAGACAATCACCACGGTCTGGGGTTAAATCAACCTCAATAGCCTGGTCGTTAAGATTTAGGTAATCACGAATATCCTCACCAATGGAGGCATCGGCAGGAAGCGGCATTATGCCGTCAGAGGATTCAGCCAAACCCAGCTCTGAGGCTGAGCAGATCATGCCAAAAGAGGGAACGCCACGTAGTTTGGCCTTTTTGATCTTAAAGCCGCCAGGCAGCTTAGCGCCAACACAGGCCACTGGCACCTGCATCCCGGCGGCAACATTGGCAGCGCCGCAGACGATGCTTAGGTTTTCATCCCTACCGACATTGACCGTACAGACCTGAAGCTTTTGAGCATCAGGATGTGGCTCTACGGAGAGGACTTCGCCAACGACTACGCCTTCAAACTGTGGGGCAACAGCGCCCACTGAATCTACCTCCAGGCCTGCCATCGATAACTGGTCAGATAACTCGCTGGTGGTTATCTCAGGGTTAACCCATTCGCGCAGCCAAGCTTCACTAAATTTCATCTGTTATTCCTGATAATGTTTCAAGCGGCCAGATAATAAAAAATACTAATGCGCTGAAACGGGGTACTCATTACAAAAAGCGGTTTACGCAAATTGTTTTAAAAATCTAAGATCGTTTTCAAAGAACAATCGCAGGTCATTGACGCCATAACGCAGCATCGTCAGTCGTTCAACGCCCATTCCAAAGGCATAGCCACTGTATTTTTCACTATCAATACCGACATGATGGAAGACTTGCGGGTGAATCATTCCACAACCCAATACCTCCAGCCAACCGGTATGACTACAGACCCTGCAACCTTCGCCACCACACATGACACACTCAATATCCACCTCTGCCGATGGCTCGGTAAAAGGAAAGTAAGAGGGGCGAAAACGTAGCTTCAGCTCACGCTCGAAAAAACGACTGAGAAAATCATAGATAACGCCTTTTAGATCAGCAAAGGTTGCCGTTTCATCCACCAGAAAGCCCTCTACCTGATGAAACATTGGCGTGTGCGTCAGGTCGGAGTCACAACGATAAACTCGTCCCGGTGCAATTATCTTTAGCGGCGGTGACAACTCTTCCATTACTCGCACTTGAACAGGTGAGGTATGCGTGCGGAGCAGCAGGTGAGCATCAAAATAGAAGGTGTCATGCATGGCCCGGGCTGGGTGATGCGCAGGAATATTCAGCGCCTCAAAATTGTGATAATCATTCTCAATTTCAGGGCCTTCTGCAACCTCAAAGCCTGCATTGGCAAACAGGCGTTCAATACGATCCAATGTACGGGTTACAGGATGCAGGCCGCCTCTGCCCAAACCGCGGCCAGGTAGCGTAACATCAACACATTCAGATGACAGGCGAGCCTGTAAAGCCTCTTGTTCAAGGTCAGCACGACGAATATCTATCGCTTTCTGTAGCACACCCTTTGCATGATTGATTGCCTGACCGGCTTGAGGCCGCTCCTCTTTTGGCAATCGACCAAGTTGTTTTAGTTGAGCCGTAAGCAGGCCGCTTTTACCCAGATAATGCACTCGCACCTGATCCAGTGCTGATACATCCAGGGATGCAGCGATTTTCTGCTCTGCTTCCTTAACAAGTTGCTCAGTATCGATTGAAGAGTCTGTATTTTTAGTCATTTTAAGATTTAGAAACCAAAAAAGGGAAAGGCTGGTCAGCCTTCCCCTCTTCTATTCAGGTGCGCCGAAGCACGCCTATAGCTTAAAGGCTAGCTTTGGCCTTTTCTGCCAGTACGGCAAAAGCAGGCTTGTCAAAAATAGCCAGATCAGCCAGTATTTTGCGATCAATCGCAACACCAGCCTTGTTCAAACCGTTAATCATACGGCTGTATGAGATTCCGTTTACACGGGCACCGGCGTTGATACGTGCAATCCACAGCGCCCGGAACTGACGCTTTTTCTGGCGACGATCACGGTAGGCATATTGCCCGGCTTTGATGACGGCCTGTTTGGCTACGCGATAGATTTTACGACGGGCACCATAATAGCCTTTGGCTTCGTCCAACACTTTTTTGTGTCTGGCGCGTGCTGTTACACCACGTTTTACTCTTGGCATTACTTATATTCCTCAGTCAATTAGCAGTACGGCAGCATACGGCGTGCGCTTCTTACGTCCGCTGCATGCAGCGCACTTGGAGCACGCAAATGACGCTTACGCTTAGTGCTTTTCTTGGTGAGGATATGGCGGCGATGTGATTGGTTACACTTAAAGCCACCTGATGCTGTGCGCTTAAAACGCTTTGCAGCACCACGGTTGGTTTTGATCTTTGGCATTTCATATACTCCGCATTAGGTTAATTGAAGATCATTTATAACTGTTAGAAAATGGTGTGTAGCTGTTCAGATTGCCTCTGATTTGTTCGAGTGCAAGGAAAAAGGGCGCAGTTTACACGTGTAAATGAGCACTTTTGACACCGCAATCGGGCAAATCAGGGATGAGCTGAACAGTTACGATCACTTTTTCTTGGAACCTAACACCATCACCATCTGCCGGCCTTCCATCTGAGGTTGCTGTTCTACAACACCATACTCTGCCAAATCGGCTTCGACGCGTTGTAACAACTCCAGACCCAGCTCGCGGTGTGCGTGCTCTCGACCCCGGAACCGCATGGTTACCTTGGTCTTGTCCCCATCATTTAGGAAACGTATCAGGTTGCGTAGTTTTACCTGATAATCCCCCTCGCCCGTCCCTGGTCGGAATTTAACTTCTTTTATCTGAACCTGTTTCTGCTTCTTCTTAGCCAGCTGCTTCTGCTTTTTCTGCTCGAAGACAAACTTGCCAAAATCCATAATCCGGCAAACTGGCGGCTCTGCATTCGGTACAATCTCAACCAAATCCAGGCTGGCCTCTTTAGCCGTGCTTTTTGCCTCTGCCAGAGGGACAATCCCCACCTGTTCTCCATCCGCGCCAATCAAACGTACTGATGGTGCCGTAATTTCGTTATTCAGGCGATTCTTGTTTTTCGCAGCGATATCAGGTTCCTCCAAAAAGAATAAAACTGGCCTGCCAAGCTATAGATGCCAAATAATTTCCAGGCTTCTGCATTTGCGCAGACATATAAATAGTTAGTTGACGAGATCTGCCACCTCTTTTTGAATCTTCAGGGTAAAGTCCTCAACAGACATTACGCCCAGATCTTCACCCTTGCGGGTACGCACAGCAACAGTACCGTCCTCCATTTCACGATCACCCACCACCAACAGATAGGGGGTGCGCTCAATAGTATGCTGGCGGATTTTATAGCCGATCTTCTCGTTTCTCAAGTCCGAATATACCCTAATACCCTGTTTATTCAGATTATTAGTGATTTTTTCAGCATATTCGGTCTGTCGATCGGTAATATTGAGCACAGCAACCTGTTTTGGTGCCAACCATGTCGGCAACAGCCCAGCATAATGCTCAATCAATATTCCTATAAATCGCTCTAATGAACCAAGTATAGCCCGGTGCAACATAACGGGCACTTGTTTGCTGTTATCCTCAGCGATGTAGTGTGCATCAAGGCGTCCCGGCATTGAGAAATCCAACTGAATGGTGCCCAGCTGCCAGACTCGGTTCAGGCAATCTCTTAAAGAGAATTCAATCTTGGGGCCATAGAATGCACCTTCACCCGGCTGAAGCGTCCAATCCAGCTCTTTTTCATTGAGCACGGCTTCCAAAGCATTTTCTGCTTTATCCCAGACCGCATCGTCACCGACACGTTTTTCTGGGCGGGTTGAGAGAATTACCAGCACATCATCAAAACCGAAATCACGGTAGACCTCGAACAGCAGATCAATGAAGTCAGAAACTTCAGAGGCAATCTGTCCTTCGGTGCAAAAGATGTGCGCATCATCCTGCACAAAGTTTCTGACACGCATCAATCCATGCAGTGTGCCCGATGGTTCATTACGATGACAGGAACCAAACTCTGCCAGGCGTAACGGCAGATCACGATGACTCTTTAGACCATGGTTGTAGATCTGGACATGTGCCGGGCAGTTCATCGGCTTGATGGCGTAATCACGATTCTCAGAATGGGTTGTGAAGATCATGTCGCCAAACTTCTCCCAGTGCCCTGATTTTTCCCATAGGGTACGATCAATCACCTGAGGCGTATGTACTTCCTGGTAGCCATTCTGACGCAGTTTGTTGCGGATATAATCCTGAACAACCAGGTAGATGCTCCACCCTTTGTCATGCCAGAAGACCATTCCAGGCGCCTCTTCCTGCGTATGAAACAGATCCAGTGCTTTGCCTATTTTACGATGATCCCGCTTTTCTGCCTCTTCCAGTCTGTGCAGATAGGCCTTTAGCTCTTTTTTATCTTTCCAGGCTGTACCATAAACACGCTGTAGCATCTCATTATCAGAGTTACCCCGCCAATAGGCCCCGGCCAGCTTCATCAGCTTGAAAACCTTAAGATGCCCTGTGCTGGGCACATGTGGCCCGCGACAAAGATCGGTAAAATCACCTTGCCGGTAGAGAGATAGCGTCTGATCAGCTGGAATATCTTCTATAATTTCAGCCTTGTACTCTTCTCCAATCCCGCGACAATAGGCCACAGCCTCATCACGTCCCATTGTTGAGCGTTCAATTGGGATATTTGCCTTGACCAACTCCTTCATCTTGGCCTCAATAGCCTTCAGATCATCGGGGGTAAAGGGGCGCTCATAGGAAAAGTCATAATAGAAACCATCTTCAATCATTGGGCCAATAGTGACTTTAGCCTGAGGAAAGAGCAGCTTAACCGCTTGTGCCAACAGATGTGCTGTAGAGTGGCGGATTATCTCGATGCCTGCCTCATCTCTTGCAGTGATAATGGCAAGCTGGGCATTCTGTTCAATGAAATGACTAGCATCAACCAACTCTTCATTGACGCGCCCTGCAATGGTCGCCTTGGCCAGGCCTGGGCCTATATCAGCCGCAACATCATAAACAGTTACAGGGTTATCAAAGCTCCGCTTAGAGCCATCGGGAAGGGTGATTACAGGCATGGTTTTTCTCCAGTGGTGACCCATACGAAAGGCCACATGATTTTTAACACAGTTAAATTACTGTCCTTTTTGGAACGGTAGAAAAAAAGCCGCAAGTCGCCAATGCAACTTACAGCTTTTTTGTATTGGTAGGCGCGATTGGATTCGAACCAACGACCCCCACCATGTCAAGGTGGTGCTCTAACCAACTGAGCTACGCGCCTGCGTATGCGGCGCATAATAACGGCACCACCCCATGTAATGCAAGCCATAGTGCGAATAATTTTTCTACCCCTGGTTATTGCTGGCCATTCATCCAGGCATATCTGGATAAAAACCAGTCAGGTTCCAGGGCGACCGCATTTAACCAAGCCATAAATCAAAGGCTTACAAAGATGTTGTATAGTCATTTATGGCTGATTACTTGAGTTTTGCCAACTCATGTCATAATTTGCCGAAACCTACTGTGATTACAACTTGATTCAGATTTAGCAAATGATATTGTCCTTACAAGTCATTGATCTTTGAATTATTTAAATGCGGTCGCCCTGTGAGTCAGGTTCGGTTTCTGGCGCAATATCCTCAAAAAACATATAATATAGGGCTTTATGAACCCCCAATATTGGGTTACTAAACCAAGGGTTTACGGGGCATGCCGAAAATAATAGACATTATAATCAACAGGTTAAAATCAGAAGACGAAGAGTCAATCTCTTTGGCTCTAGATAAAATCGAGCAACTCACAGATGTAACTGATGCTGATAAAATAGCACTAGCTTCAAGCCTTACTCAGCTCTTTTACCGGGATCATGTGGGGATGTCAGAGATGATCTCTCTGGCTAACAGAGCAGAAAAGCAGATCACCCGCTTTGGCTCAGTTCTCATCCCTTTTCTAATAGATGAATTGGTAAACTCAGATGCTGAGTCCTGTGCGCATCTGGGCAGAGTGATCGCCGTAAACGGTGCAAATGCCATCACCCCCCTGCTTGACGCCTGGAATAAAAAACGGGCAGATCAATATGCACTGATTAATCTGACTCAGGCACTGGCCTATTTTCGCATCCCCGAGGTTCTGCAGACTCTGCCAGAAATGCTGATTGCAGCTGGGTCAGACAACTTTCAACTCAGCTCAAATGCGATTAATGCCATAGGCAAACTGGTGGTGCGCATTGATCCCAATCTGTTCGATGAAGCACTCAGGCAACAGATGTTTGATGCAAGCTTCTCTCATCTCTCTGACAGCCACTCACTGGTCCGCATGCAAGCAGCCAGGACGCTAGGCAAGCTAATGGAAAAGGGCTTGCTGACCAACGCGCAGCAAGAGAAGCTAAGGGCTGCCTATAGCGCTATTCTGGGCAAAGATGAAAACAATGATTGGGACGATGCCTATATCGTACGTCATGAAGCAAAGCGTTATCTGCCGCTTCTAAAGACCACGCCCACCTCGGTCGCCCACTACCAGCAAAGCTTCAGGATCATATCCAAAAGGGAGTTATGCGCAAAGACCTTCCACTATATTATCGAAGCCCCACTCATTGCACGTAAATTGCAGGCCGGACAGTTCATCATTATCCGCCCCCATGAGTTCAGCGAACGCATTCCTCTCTCCATCTGTGGTTGGGATAGCGAGAAGGGAGAGATTGAAGTGGTCATCATGTCAGCCGGTAAAACCACTGTTCAGATGAATGAGATGAACGAGGGTGACTGCTTCAAGGATATTGTTGGCCCATTGGGCGAGCGCTCGCACGTCAGGCGTTATCGTGGCACATGCGTTGTTATCGGAGGTGGTTTTGGCACTGGCGCCATCATTCCCACAGCACGTGATCTGAAGGCGCTTGGCAGCCGTGTTATAGGTGTGGTTGGCGCAAGAAGCAAAGAACTGCTGATCATGGTTGATGAGCTGGAAGCCGTCTGTGATGAGGTCATCGTCACCACAAATGATGGCTCTGCCGGCATCCAGGGTTTTGTCACCAATGCACTGGAGCAGATCATCAAAGACGAACAACGCGTCAGCCACGTGCTGGCGATTGGCCCCGTCCCAATGATGCAAGCGGTATGTGAGCTCACCCGTCCTATTGGCATTGAGACAATGGTATCCCTCAATGCCCTGATGGTAGACGGCACAGGCATGTGTGGCGCCTGCCGTGTCTCTATTGATGGAGAGACTAAATTCGCCTGTTTCCACGGGCCAGATTTTGATGGGCACAAAGTAGACTTCGATCAGCTGACAAAAAGACAAAAAATGTTCGTTGCAGAAGAAAAACAAGCCCTGGAAACACTATAGGAAAGCTTCATGTCCGAAAAGTCCGCGAAGAAATATACGGAACTCAGCAATAAAGAGAGAATGGCGCTCTCCTTTCAGGAGATGTCACTCATTGCACCTGAAGAGCGCATTCAAAACTTTGAAGAGGTGCCCATAGGTTACTCACTCGAAGAGGCCATAGCAGAAGCCAAACGCTGCATTCAGTGCAAAAAACCAGACTGCGTCGATGGCTGCCCGGTAGGCATCAATATCCCCGCTTTTATCAAACTCATCGAAAATGGCGAGATGGCCGAAGCCGCAAAAAAGATTCGAGAGAAAAACTTTTTGCCTGCCGCTTGTGGTCGCGTCTGTCACCAAGATAAACAGTGCCAGGCTGTATGCGTGGTCGGCAAGAAAAAAGAACCTGTGGGTATTGGCAATCTGGAACGCTATGCAGCAGATTATGAACGCCAACACAACACACTCGAATTACCCGAGATTCCACCATCAACCGGCAAACGTATTGCCATTGTTGGCGCAGGGCCAGCCGGGCTGACATGCGCCTATGAACTGCGTATCAGGGGCCATGAGGTTGTGGTCTTCGAGGCCTTTCATCGCGCAGGTGGTGTTTTGGTATACGGCATCCCCCGGTTTCGCTTGCCTATGGAGATCATTGACGAGGATATTGAGTTCCTTGAAAAGATCGGCGTAAAATTTGTTTACAACATGATCATTGGCAAAATTCTCTCACTTGATGATCTGCTTGAACAAGAAGGATTTGATGCTGTCTTTGTAGCCTCTGGCGCCGGCCTGCCAAAAATGCTTGATATCCCCGGTGTCAATGCAAACGGCGTCTATTCCGCCAACGAATACCTGACCCGCGTCTACCTTATGCAGGCAGACAAATTCCCTGAATACAGCACCCCACTCTATCAAGGAAAAAAAGTAGCGGTTATCGGTGCAGGAAATACCGCCATGGATGTCTTGCGTACTGCAAAACGCCTGGGTGCAGATACAACCTGTTACTACCGCCGCTCCCGCGAGGAGGCTCCGGCCAGAACCGAAGAGCTGGAACATGCGGAACAAGAGTTCCTAAACTGGCGTTGGCTGGCTAACCCCGTTGAATTTATTGTTGATGAAAACAACTTCGTCACACAGATCAAATGCGAAAAGATGGAACTCTCTGACCCTGATACATCAGGCAGACGCAAACCCCTTCCCACAGGTGAGTTCTTTACCGAAGATGTGGACACCGTAGTACTCTCACTGGGTTGTGACGTTAATCCAATGATTCCTGCAACGGATAAAGGTGTAAAAATAAACAAATGGGGCATCATCATAGTCGATGAAGAGACCTGTCAAACAACCAAACGTGGCGTATTTGCTGGCGGCGATGCCATCACGGGTGGAGCAACTGTGATCCTTGCAATGGGACAGGCAAAAACAGCGGCAAAAGCTATTGACCAGTATGTGCGTGGTTGATCCTATCTGCTGAGTATGTTTTTAATATAGCGGTAAGGTAAATAAAGCGCCCAATATATTTTATAGATCATACGCATCCTGAAATTAGGCAGATGTTGATAATGTACTCGCTGCTCTTCAAGAAAACGTTGTTTCATAGAAGGCCAATCACTTCGTGAACTTATACCTGTATCACGCATATAGGTCAGTGTGTAGTTAAATATATTTGGCATGATGCCTTCTCTATAGGCACGCAACCAAAGCTCATAGTCCATTGCGACTCTATAGCTTTCATCGAAGCCGCCAAGCTTTTCAAACAATTTTCTAGCGCAGAAAACACCTTGATGGCGTAGGCTGGTTTTAAAATTCAACCAATAGTTAAAATTTCTTGAGTGACATTCAATTTCTCTGTCTGCATTTTGAAAAATAATATTAAATGCCGCGATGTCACACTCACCACCCATCTGAGAAACAGCAGCTTGTATAACATGCTCATTTAACAAATAATCATCTGCATGTAAAAACAGAAGGTAGTCACCCGTTGATGCCTCTATCCCTTTATTCATTGCATGCGCAATACCTTTGTCTGGCTCGGATACCCAGTAATCTATTGCATCAGCATAACGCTTTATAATTTCAACTGAGCCATCATCTGATCCCCCATCAATAATAAGATATTCAATATTGTTATAGGTTTGATTAATAACACTCTCTATTGTTTGCTCAAGAAAAAGCACACCATTATATACAACAGTAATAATTGATATTCGTGGAGACTCTGATTTTTGGTTTAGCATTTAATTTTAAAGATTATGCCTTATGGTGCAGGCAGGCTATTTTTGAGCCTTTTTATTTTATACAGAGTCATAGTATTTTTTCAAAAACAAATCGACATCAAGAAAGCAGTCTGCATCCTTTTTGAGAGCATCCAGATCTTTCTTCCACCACTGACTCGACAAAAGTTTTGCAACCACTTCATCACTAAACCGGCACCTGATTTTTTTTGCCGGGACACCACCCACGATCTCATAAGGCGCAACATCCCTGGTAACAACAGCACCAGCTGCAATAATGGCACCATGCCCTATAGTCAGACCATCCAGAATGGTGCTGTTGCTACCAATCCAGACATCACTGCCAATGCTCACCCTGGCAAATTCATCAAATTTAGGACTCTTGGTAAACTGAAGCCCCAACTGATCCTCTACCGAGTAAAAAAGCGGGCTGGTTGAGACAAAGTGGGTGGGATGAGTGCCCCCTCCGATCTTCACCCCTGAAGCAATAGAACAAAACCCGCCTACATCAACATTGGCCAGGTTTGCATGGTCGGCTATATAACTGCATCGCCCAATTCGGCACTGCTTAAGTTTCACATGTTTTCGGATTGAGACAAATTCCTCCAATGCTGTTGCTATATCAATACGGCTCATATAACCAATACGAATATTTTGTGAGCGAACATGCGCACAGATCTTTTCATATAGATATAGAATCCAGAGTGATAGAGGGTTTTGTAATAGATAGTAGATCCAATATTTCATTAGAAAAGATCCTGAAACCGGACACGCTGAAAAATACGCAGCAAGCCACCCTGCCCCGCATTAAAAATTCTTCCAGGAAACTGCTGATTAAGATCCTGATATTTGGTAAATATCTCATACTGCCTCAGCAACTCCTTTCGATAGAAAGCATCACCAAAGGTGCGTGCCAATTCATCTTGCTGATGAGGCGCTTTGGCATACATACGCATCTCTTCCTCATTATCGTAAAGGAAGTAGTCATGATCCATTCCAAGTAGATAGATCTCAGAAAACCCCATATAAAGCGCAGCAATGATTGCGTAAACTGAAACTGCTTCAGCGCCGATAATGGAGCAAGTAAGATCTATATCGATAGCATCACCCTCACGATGCTTGCTGCCACTAAAGTACCAATTAATTCCTCGTCCTTTGAGCAATCCATGCTGATTGATTAGATATTTTAGATTATAACGGTTACGATTCAGACCAAATATAAAATGTGCATGTGATGGGACATTCTGCTCAATACCCTGAATCCAATCCACCCATTCAGCTTCCGTTTGGGGAGGATGGATGGGGGCAATAAAATAAAATTTATCTCCCTCACCCGTAAAGATAGATCTGAATTGTGGATGCACATGGAAGTTGTTTAGTGCAAACAGGTGCTCATTCTGTAATGGTGCAAGATCCTCCTGCTTGATAGAGTTGCCACTGCCAAGCAAAAAGCAGCGCTGCCCCTGGTATTTATTATGCAGACTGGTGTTTTCACTTAACTCTTTCAGGTAGTCGCCTGCCCGAATAGAGACCAGCAGGTTGATTACCCATCTTGCCATAGCTGGAGGAAGTATATACTCAGCAATAAGAGCATTAAGTTTCATTGCAATTATTGCTTCCCTATATCACTAACCTGCAACTTGTCGCCAGGATTTTTATAATAGGCTGCATCATGTATGGCTTTCATTGTGGCAAGTTATTTCCAAACTAAATGATTTTCTGCTTTCACCCAATCTTTCGGCTCATCAATTTCAATATCAGCACCATTCAGGTCACTCATATCATAGATCGAGATCTTACCGCCAAGCCTGATATGTGATGCTTGCAAAAGTACGCTTTTGGTTATATAGAATGCACCATTTTCCATAAGCGTCCCTTCCCATTGCTGACGCATTGGCCTTGTTTTTGGGTCGTAATTCAACGGTTGCCCATCATCACTCCAGAAAAATCGTTTTATCCTTGTTGCAGTCAATAGTGAATCTGCTTCTTCCTGCTCAAACTGCATAATGGCATCACTCAAGTTACTTGAAGTTAAAAATGGTGATGTGACCTGGATTGTGATCAGTGCATCAAAAGCAGGACATTGTTCTGCAAAATGAAGCATTACAGACTCTGTCGATGCATTATCTGTTGCAAACTTTGCAGGCCGATCAATAATCTTGACCGGCAGCCCAAGTTGACTCACTTCTATCTTTATCTTTTCTGAATCCGTTGACACCCAAACTTCTTCAATTTCTGGGCAATTGCATGCCGATTCGATAACCCAGGCACAAAGAGGTTTACCACCAAAATCACGGATGTTTTTCCATGGGATACTTTTGGAGCCTCCACGTATTGGAATTAGAGCCACATATTTCATAGCTACTCCAGCCTCAGACTCATCATCAAAGTATCACATAATCCTGCTGCTGCAAGTTGTGTTTCATACGCACTTGAAAGCTCAGGACTGTCAAGAAAAGACCATCTCTTATGCCCTCCCGGCTCACCCTTCGCCAGCCAGAACAAGTGATTTGAGAGGGGGTATCGCTGCACCTGCTTTATCCAGTTAACCTTTAAGTCGGCTGCGGCCGCCAACTGCGCCAGAGTGCTAGGGTTAAATAGATAGAGGTGCTGACTCCAGTAGGTAAAACGGGAAAAAGGTTCGCTTTTATAGAGCATTAGAAGCGCATCATTGCTGCTTGGTACTTCAATAATAATGGCCCCATCTGGTGTGAGGCTTTCCGCCATCTGTTTCAGAACGGTAGCCGGATCAGGCAGATGCTCTATCACATGAAATGCTGTAATCAAATCATACTGCGTATGATTTAGCTTAACCTCCTCCAGGCTCTTGTACACTGTTAACCCTCTTTGCATAAAGCTCTCATGCAACCGCTCTTCAGGTTCAACACCGCACACTTCTTTGGCCATTACACTGGCACACTCTAAAAAACCACCAGCACCACATCCAAAATCCAGTAGCATGGTATCAGCCAGTGACCCTCTTAAAAAATCAGCTCGGCGAAGATCATCCCTTTTTGATTCATTCAGCCACATTTCAACATCAGGAACTACATTTCCATGCATGCCTGACTGCTCGTAGTGGTCTTGTTGGATATGCTCAACTGATGATAGAAAAACCAAGCCACATGCCTCACACTCAAGCACACTGAGCGTCGTATCATCTCGCACAGAGCCAGCTCTTTGCTTGTGCCTGACAGACCCACAGAGATAGCACTTCATAATGGCTTCCATCTAGTAGTAGCGCTCAAGCTGCTCCAGAGCGATCCAAAAACCTTCACCACAATTTTCATGTCCCTGCCAGATTTCCGGAATCATAGAGGCTGTGGAAGCATGCTTAGCAAGGATATCTGCCAGAGCAACAAAATTAATATTCCCCTCCCCCACCTGCAGCCCTTCCCCATCTAATCCGACTGCATCAGCCATGTGAAGATGAGCGACATAGGGGGCAACCTCTTCTGCAAAATCCTCAAATGAGTGTTGCCTATGGTTACAGGCAAGCTTTGAATGTGAGATATCAAAGCATATTTTAAGCCCATTCTCCTGACACAGACGGCTTATCTCTTCGGCAGTCACAAATAGATTATGGTAGCGCTGCCCACCAAAATGCCATGGATATGGCGGCATAGTCTGCGGCCAGATCTCAACACCATCCACATCAAGTGCAGCCAGGCTCTTCTTTAGATTCACCTGACGATCCCGTCGCTCCTTCTCACTCAATGGGCGATTCATACTGAAACCACCCACATTGGTTACGATTCCAATGGGGCCTTCATTGGTGAAAAATGACCCAAGCTTTCTCGTAATATTAATGACTCTCTGTAGCTCATTGATAGAGTGTTTCCGGTACGCATCATCAATAGAGCAAAGATCCAGCACATGATCCCCCACAAAGAGTTCGGGACTATGTACCACCAAATCAACGGCTAGATTTTCAGAAAAATAGTCATGGATATCAAGTTCAAGATCCTTATAACTGAAATGAAATTCAAGTAGCATCGGATTGCTCTTCTCCAAGAGCTTACGATAATCATGATATCGAACCGGAATACCCCAGGGCCGCTTAAATCGGTAGAATCGCGCTTGAATAGCCTTTGATACATCTTCCAGATCAGATGGATAAAATGGTTCGCCAGCTTTCATGGCACGTGGCGCTGCACGACCAATCAGTTCATATTTTCTATTGGGTTGCAGTCCTTGTCCTGGACTCATCACCTCCAACATATCAACCTCAATGAGGTCACCTTTTTCTATATCCCGATTGCTATAGACTGATTTGGCAAGGATTGAGCGGTTAAGAAGCTCACCTTGGCTCATTTGGCGCCCTGAATCTCTAGACCCAAGGGCTTCTTCCACCTGCCGAATACCTTCCACCATACGGGCAAGTTCATCTGGCAATAAGCTGATCTTATGATCACTACCTTCCAGCTCTTTATCCAGGGTAACGTGTTTTTCAATAACCTTAGCTCCAAGAGCCACGGCTGAAACGGCTACAAATATGTCCCGCTCATGCCCTGAATATCCAACTGGACATTGCCCTATCTCATGCAGACGCTGTAGATAGGTGAGATTTATATCCCGAAATGGCGGAGGGTAGGTAGCATTACAGTGCAGCAGCACATAGGGGACGCCATAGCTCTGCATAAAGTGGACGACCTCCTTGATCTCAGCTTCTTGTGACATACCGGTTGAACAGATCACTGGCTTACCGGTATCCGCTATAACTTTCAAAAGATCATGATTGGTGAGATCCGCCGAGGCAACTTTGTAGGCTGAGACACCGTACTCCTCCAACGTGCGAACACTGGCTTGATCCCATGGCGTACACAGTGGAATAAGGCCGCACTCACGGCTATAGTCCATAGCCTTGAATAAATCCTCAGTAGAGAGTTGAAAACGAGACAACAGATCCAGCGTATACTGCGAACCCAGGTTCTCACTTGCTTCACCCGGTTCTCCAGCATTACGATAGAGCGTGGCCATATCCCGCAACTGGAATTTCACGCAATCTACATCAGCTTCAGCAGCTGCCTCAATTAGCGTTTTTGCACGATCCAGGCTGCCATTATGGTTGTTGCCAATCTCGGCGATTACAAAAACTGGACTATCCTCTCCAATCGACTTATCTTCAATCGTACAGGATTCACCAGCCTGACGCCGTCTGGCAACTGCAACCAGATGTCCCTGCCCATCCAGCAGGGGAACATATAAAACCTTATCCAATAGGCTCCGTATTTTGTCATGCGAATCATCACTTCGTGCATAGTGATAGCACTTATTCGCAATATCTCCCACAGAGATCTGCAGATCAGCTGTCGGCTTATCTGAAAGCCAGCGGATAAAATCACCATTGGTTAGCACACCAAGAAGATGATCCTGTTCATCTGTTATAAAGAGCACTCTACCTTTGAGCTTCGCAATTTTGCCAAGAGCCGACTGGATAGAAGCATCTTCATGAATCACGAAACCTGCAATATTTCCCTCAAAAATCATAGTCCATCTCCAACAACCTCTTTGTAGCTTCCCTGCGCTACAATCCGCCCGGCTTCAAACCGGATAATTCGGTCACAATGCCTGAGTGTAGAGAGGCGATGAGCAATGACAATCATTGTCTTTTTCCCTTTAAGCTGTTTGATCTCATCGACAATCTCTTTCTCAGTATCACTATCCAAAGCCGATGTAGACTCATCCATAGCTAGAAAATTACGCCTATGATAGAAGGCTCTTGCCAAGGCAACTCGCTGTCGCTGTCCACCTGAAAGACGTACGCCACACTCTCCCAGGATTGTATCAAGACCTTGTGGAAGCTGTTCAACCAGATCGGCAATACGCGCTTGCCGCAAAGCATTCTGTATAACCGTCTCATCTATCGCTTCATCCGGCACACCTAAGGCTATATTGTGTCGCAACGTGTCATCGATAATAAAAACCGTCTGAGGAAGGTATGCAATTTGTCTCCACCAGCACTCTTTATTTTTATTCAAAAGCGAGCCATTGATTCTGCACTCGCCCTCTTGCGGTTCAAGAAGACCAAGAATAATATCAACAAGCGTCGTTTTACCTGAACCTGACGCACCAATAATGCCGACGGCTTCACCTCTTTTCAAAGTCAAATCCAGCCCCCTCAAAACCCAATCATCAGCATTAGGATATTTAAATCCAACTCCTCTAAGCTCAAGTCTTTCAAACATATGTTGATTACTGGCAAGCTGATCAATATCAACACTTCTCACAGGCACCATTTGATCAACTTCACATAAATCATTATAGAGACGATCTACTGCACTTTGGGAGAAACGCAGGTTATTGTAGCTACCAAGAAAGATATAAAAAGATGGCACCAACCGAACAGCAGCAACCCCAAAGATACTAACGATGGGAAGAAGCGACTCTTGACTTCCCTGTAAGCTATAGAACAGCATAAAGAGCACGGTAAATAGAACAATTGCCATCTCAAAAAAATGTCTTGGCACATCTTTCATAGTAACAAAGTCGGCCATTGCTTTGGCATACACCTTAACTGGCCTTGAGAAGGTTTCTATAAACTGCTGCTCAGCTGAAAGTACTCGAATTTCCCGAATCCCTTCTATAGCATGCCGGACATTTTTTATAATAGCCGCACCTTCAACTGGCAATTTTTCACCCGCCGCCTGAATACGCTGTCGAAAGAAAAAAACATAGAGCCAAGCAATGCCGCCAATAAGTACCGTGAACAGCACGATACCTTCCAGGCTATACCAAGCAAGAAAGACAATGATAATAATAAAAACAATACACTCAGTTACAGCATGAAAAAGAGGAACCAGCGTATTTTCCGTATACATTGTCACATTCCCAATAATGCTTTGCACACGCTCAGAACTGTTTTTCTCAAGAAACACCTTAAAAGGCGCATTAAGGTAGGCCTGCAGCATCCTAATGCGCAGGCGTCTTTGCTGATCATAAGTCACCTGAGAGATCGCCCACTGTAGTGCAATTGCTGCTGCAGCTTTAATAACATAGAGTAAAGCAACACCACAGCCAAGCATTACAAGCAGGGTCTCTGTATCAGGTAATATCCAGTGCTCACCCACCCATAACATTGCTTCTGTTTTTAAAAAGACATCTGGATCAAGAGCCAAAGCAACAAAAGGCCCTAAGATTCCCACGCCAACCAAGTCTAAAAAAGAACGTACCAGAAAAGCCCCCCCCAACAAGGCAACATCCCTATTCAGACCGCCAAAAATAAAAAAAATCTTTCTCAGATGTGCTGCCATAGTAGCAATCTCGATCTATTTCTGAGTATATGATCCAGGCGGTCACGCTCATTGGCGGAAACAACAAGAGTTCGAATTACCCTGCCAATATAGGCTTCAGTTTTTCTTACAAGATCGGTAAGGTTGGCTTGGTCAACATCTCCTACCAGCAACAGATCAATCAACCCTGTATCCTTCCCTTCTGCATAGTCATCAATCAGCCATGCCTGCTCCAGATCTCCAAGCCGCTCGATAATGCTATCGAGGATACGATCCATGCCCAATGCCTTCTGCACCATGGAGCTCAGCTCAGGAAATAGTGGATGTTTTTCGTTGGCTTGATAATTGATTTGGCGACCGCACTTCTCGCGCTTTAGCAAGCCCGCTTCATTCAGATGCTGGAGTTCTTCACGCACCTGGCTTGGAGAGAGGTTGAACTCCCCGGCCATTTCACGCAGGTAGGCATGCTGATTTGGGTTAAGAAAAAGACGCATCAGTATCCGGATGCGTGTTTTAGATGTAATTAACCCACTAAAAAGGTCATTCAAAATAGACTCCTTTACGTTCTACTTTTCAGAACTATAGGAGCTTATTATGGATTATTCAATATTTTGAGGATTATTATTCCAGGTTGATTATTAGGAGATAAAAAAGGCTCACACACCCAGAGGTCTATAACAGCTGCCAGCTGGTTATCGATATATATAAGTGGTATGCGGCCTCTTTGCCACGGTGGTACTCCTTTGTCTTGAAGGAGTTTTTTCAGGCTATGTGTGTGCTTGCGACCTGCCAGTTGACAGCGCTCTCCTCCCTGGCGAAAACGGATCTCAATTTGGCCGTTTTGCCATTTTTCCGGGTCAATACCCTTTTCTCCCACTCCTGTTGTGAGAACACCCAGATTGGCTGGCAGTTGCAATGGCAATTGCCCATTCCAACTCAGAACAAGTTTAGGGTCATGAGGCATTAATGGGGCCATTATAAATAGCTGATTACGATAGCGTCGCAGTTCACAGCCAGCCCAGCTAACCAGGGGGTTACGATCTGGCGCAGCTTGCAGCATCTCTTTCTGAATACGATACAAATGCTGTGTATCAGGCAGCTGGAATCCCTCTCTTTGAATCCAAGCTCTTAATACTGCGCGGCATTGTGGCGCAGGCAATGCAGTCAACCCCTGAATCGACAGTGTGCCCTCTGGCTGTTCCACCTTTTTAAGATTATCAATGGCTATGCCATCAATCAGCTGTTGCGCTTCTGCGCAGTGCCGGGCGCTCCGGGAGAGGGTGTGAGAGAGTGCGGGCAAGCGCCGGGCAAGCAGCGGCATAACCTCTTGTCTGAGAAAGTTTCGATCAAAACGTCTGTCCTGATTACTGGCATCCTCAACCCAGACCAGACTCTGCTCAACAGCATATTGATGAAGTTGCTTTTGGGTAAACGTCAGCAGGGGGCGCGCATGAAAACCTGCACCAAAAGTGGTGAGTTGTGGCATGGCCGCCAACCCACTGGGGCCACTGCCTCGCAGCAGTTGCAGCAGGATTGTTTCGGCCTGATCATCCTGATGTTGTGCAGTGAGTAGCATATCTCCTTTTGCCATATGCTCCCTGATGGCACTATAGCGTGCCTCACGGGCCACTGCCTCCAGACTCTCACCTTTGTTGATCTGAAGATCCAATACCACTTGAATCAGTGCAATATCGAGCTGCTGACAGATTTGTGCACAGTGCGCCGCCCAGGCTGCTGCATCAGCCTGCAACCCATGATTAACATGCACTGCAAGCAATTCTGCGGGGAACTCATCCCGTATTGCTGCCATGGCGTGCAGCAGCGTAATGGAGTCACAGCCACCACTAAGGGCGACCAGATAGCGCCTGGGAGGCGGCAGCGCGTTTAGGATCTTAAGTAGGTAGGCCGAGGTAAAGGCCATGAGATCTAACCGATACAGCCAATAGAAATCTACTATTGGCTGGTAAATTGTCCATAATTCATGAGTCTGCTATAGCGTTGCTCTAATAGCTCTTCAGTGCTCATACCATCCAATTGTGTGAGGTGCTCAAGCAGTACCTGCTTCAGGCTGCTGGCCATGGTATCCATATCACGATGGGCGCCCCCAAGTGGCTCGGGCACAATCTCATCGATCAGCTCCAGTTCTTTTAGACGATCTGAGGTCACACCCATTGCCTCGGCAGCCAGCGAGGCCTTTTCTGCACTCTTCCACAGGATGGTGGCGCACCCCTCTGGTGAGATCACTGAATAGGTGCTGTATTGCAACATCAAAACGCGATCACCAACACCCATAGCCAGTGCACCGCCAGAGCCACCCTCACCCATCACCGTACAGATAACAGGCACCTTGAGTCCGGCCATTACCAGCAGGTTGCGGGCAATAGCCTCACTTTGTCCACGCTCTTCAGCGCCAACACCAGGATATGCACCAGGCGTATCGATAAAGGTCATGATGGGCATGTTGAAGCGTTCTGCCGTATTCATCAGGCGTAGTGCTTTACGGTACCCCTCCGGACGAGGCATACCAAAATTGCGAAAGAGATTTTCCTTGGTGTCTCTCCCCTTTTGATGGCCAATCACCATCACGGGGCGACCATCAAATCTGGCAACCCCACCCACAATGGCATGGTCATCGGCATAGGCACGATCACCGTGAAGCTCCTCAAACCCCTCAAACATGCGTTCGATATAGTCGAACATGTAGGGCCGCTGGGGGTGACGCGCAATCTGGGCGATCTGCCAGGGGGTGAGCGATGAGTAGATGGACTCGGTGAGTCCCCGCATCTTCGTTTTCAGGCGGTCAATCTCATCCTGAAGATTGATTTCGTTATCATCACCTACCATGCGTAGCTCTTCGATCTTTGCCTTGAGCTCAGCAATAGGTTGTTCAAATTCTAGGAAATTCAGATTCATGCGCGGAAATATACCGGATTCATAAGGCTTGTAACAGGGGGAGCAGATGTTATTTGATGACTTTTCATAATCATCGTCTACTTTCCTTGATGACGGGCACCATAGGCCACCTCCACATTCTCTCGGCCCAGCATCCTTTCCAGACAAAACAGCAGCTCATCTGTGGGGTGGATATGCCATTCTGGCCCCAGATCAATACGGCCTTTCGCCGCTTGCGATTGGTAGGCGATACAGACGGGGCAACTGCCACCTCGGTAGACTTCCAGGATCTGTTTCAACTTAGAGCTAAAATCATTTGGCGACAGCCCCTTTTCATCCAGCAGGCTGTAATCACACTTGAGCAGCAGATGCCGGGCACGGGTTTCACGTACCTGTTCAAAGTCAAAAACCTGATCTACACGAATATTCAGCCCGCCACGAAAATCATCAAAGCTGAGTCCACCTGCAACAACCAATACCTTATCAACTGCCAGTAACTCCCGGTTATCTTCGAATACATCTGAAAAGAGTGTCACCTCAATCCGGCCACTGCGGTCATCCAACATCAGCGATGCCATACGCCCCCGTTGCGTTTGGATCTGGCGAATGCTGAGAACCAAACCTGCAACCACTACCCGAGGGCCGCCTTTTCTGCGGCCGCCACCTTTTGCTGTCTCCGCTATCCCTTCAAGACTGCCAATGCGCGCAGTGACAATTGAGGATAGCTCGGCCTCATAGCGGCCAATAGGATGCCCTGTCAGATAGAGTCCCAGCGTCTCTTTCTCTCCCTGAAGCCGCTCCTTTTCACTCCACTCATCGCTCTCTTCCAATGAAAGCTGCTTAGACTGCGTGAGTTGTTGAGTATCCCCTCCCATGCCAAACAGGTCATTCTGGCCTGCTGCCTGATCAGCCACCTGCTGTTCAGCCATCTTTAGCGCAGTGGGCAGGTTCAGCATCAGGGTGGCTCGATTTGCCCCCAACTCATCCAGGGCACCGGCACGTATCAAAGATTCCAGTACCCGACGATTGGCCTTACGCAGGTCAATACGGCTGCAGAAATCAAATAGATCTGCAAAATGGCCATCCTGTTTGCGTGCATCAATAATGCCTTCGATAGCTGCCTGCCCCACCCCTTTGATGGCACCCAATCCATAAATAACTGTGTCATCACCACTGATGGTGAACATATACTCAGAGCAGTTGACGTGGGGCGGCTCCACCTTGAGCTGCATCTCCCGACACTCCTCAATCATGGTTACCACCTTGTCGGTGTGATCCATATCTGCAGAGAGTACTGCCGCCATAAAGGCCGCCGGGTAATGTGCCTTGAGCCAGAGGGTCTGGTAGGAGACCAGCGCATAAGCTGCCGAGTGGGATTTGTTAAAACCGTAACCGGAGAAGTACTCCATCAAATCAAAGATGCGGGTGGCAACCTCCTCATCGACCCCACGCTCCAGCGCACCCTTGGTAAACACCGCACGCTGCTTGGCCATCTCCTCAGGCTTTTTCTTACCCATGGCTCGGCGCAGGATATCGGCCCCACCCAGGGTATATCCCGCCAGCACCTGGGGAATCTTCATCACCTGTTCCTGGTAGAGAATGACCCCGTAAGTAGGCTTGAGAATAGGTTCCAGATCAGGGTGGGGATAGTCCACCTTGGCACGGCCATGTTTACGGTTGATAAAGTCATCCACCATGCCAGAACCCAGTGGGCCAGGGCGAAACAGTGCCACCAGGGCGGTGATCTCATCAAAACAGTCTGGCTGGAGCTTTTTGATCAAATCCTTCATGCCACGGGATTCCAGCTGGAACACGGCGGTGGTGCCACAGGATTTTAGCAGCCGGAAAGAGGCCTCATCATCCATCGGGATGGTGGCAATATCGACAGGGGCTTCCCCGCGCTCCTCCCGCTCCCGGTTGATGGTCTTCAGCGCCCAATCAATAATGGTGAGGGTGCGCAGGCCGAGGAAGTCAAACTTGACCAGGCCCACAGCCTCCACATCATCCTTGTCAAACTGGGTGACCAGATTTTCACCGCCCGCTTCACAGTAGAGTGGTGAGAAATCGGTCAGCACCGTTGGCGCTATAACCACACCACCCGCATGCTTACCGGCATTTCGAGAGAGTCCCTCCAGTGATTTGGCCATATCAATAAGGAGTTGAACCTCCTCCTCATCGGCATAGGCCTGCTTGAGATCATCGCTCTCCTCCAGCGCCTTTTCCAGGGTCATGCCGATCTCAAACGGGATCATCTTGGCAATACGATCTACAAAGCCGTAGGGATGCCCTAATACCCGCCCAACATCGCGTATTACAGCCTTGGCTGCCATGCTACCGTAGGTGATGATCTGAGAAACAGCATCCCGGCCATAGCGCCGAGCCACATAATCTATCACCCGATCACGGCCATCCATGCAGAAATCGACATCAAAGTCAGGCATGGAGATACGTTCAGGATTGAGGAAGCGCTCAAACAGCAGCTCATGCTCAATAGGGTCTAAATCGGTGATTTTAAGCACATAGGCAACCAGTGAACCTGCACCTGAGCCACGCCCAGGCCCCACAGGTATATCGTTATCTTTGGCCCACTGGATGAAGTCAGCCACAATCAGGAAGTAGCCGGGAAAACCCATGGAGATAATCACATCCAGCTCGATCTGGAGCCGATCATCATAGATCTTGCGCTGTTCGGCATAATCCGGTGCCGTGCTATCCAGAATGCTCTCAAGCCGCTGATCCAACCCCTTGCGTGACTCAGCAGCCAGAAAGTCGTCAATAGTCATCCCCTCCGGTACAGGGAAATCCGGCAGGTAGCTCTCTCCCAGGGTTAACTCAAGATTGCAGCGTTTGGCAATCTCCAGGCTGTTCTCCAGTGCCTCGGGGATATCAGCAAAAAGCTCCTGCATCTCTTGTGGGCTGCGCAGATACTGCTGGTCACTGAAGTTCTTGGGGCGACGGGGATCATCCAGAGTACGCCCTTCATGGATGCAGGCTCGCACCTCATGCGCCTCAAACTCATCGGTCTGAAGGAAATGGACATCATTGGTGGCCACTACCGGCACATCCCGCATCAGTGCCAGCTCAACACTGGCATGCAGGCACTCCTCTTCACGCTCACGCCCGGTGCGGTTGAGCTCAAGGTAGTAACGATCTCCAAACAGCATCAACCAGCCATCCAACAGCAAATCAGCTTGAGTCCTGTCACCATTTTGCAGTGCCAGCCCGACATCACCATCCCGCCCACCTGAAAGCGCGATCAGACCATCGCAGGCACCTTCCAGCCAGCTACGATCCAACATAGGTCGCCCAAGATGTTGTCCTTCAAGATAACTACGGGAGACCAGTCGGGTAAGGTTGCGGTAGCCTTCATTGTTTTGCACCAGCAACACCAGACGGAAGGGGTTGTTAGCATCGGTCTCATTTCGCAGCCAGAGATCCACCCCGATAATGGGTTTGACCCCTGCAGCAAGTGCCGCCCGGTAGAACTTCACCATTGCAAAGAGGTTGCATTGATCCGTTATTGCAACCGCTGGCATACCTGCATCTGCCACCGCTTTGACCAGCGGCTTGATGCGGACGACCCCGTCAACCAGGGAGTACTCTGAGTGGAGGCGAAGATGGACAAATGTGGGGTGCATAATCAATAAAGATCAGAGGTGTTTATCTTTAATTCTGGCGCTATTGCGACCAATCATCTAAATAGAGCAGTTAAACCTTACGACTGCATGCATGTAGAGGCAAGTTAACCTATTTTAATCAGTCGACGCACCGGCCCAAAAGAGCGGCGGTGAATAGGGGTTATACCCAGTTTCTGCAATGCCTCAAGGTGAGCTTTAGTCGGATACCCTTTATGCTGAGCCAGACCATACCCTGGGTATTGCCTGTCCAACATGATCATCTCTCTATCCCGCGCCACTTTAGCAATAATTGAGGCGGCACTGATTGCCGGTATGGTTCCATCACCACCAACAATAGCTTCAGCAGTACAGGGAAGATCAGGGCAGCGGTTACCATCAATCAAGGCATGAGTGGCTGGAATCGGCAGTGCTTCAACAGCCCGGCGCATGGCCAACATGCTAGCCTGCAGGATATTGATCTGATCAATCTCCTCGACCTCTGCACGGCCCAGCGCCCAAGCCAATGCCTTTTCCTGTATCTCTGCTTAAAGATAATTACGGCGCTTCTCAGTAAGCCTTTTTGAATCGGCAAGCCCTTCAATAGGCTGATCTGGATCCAGTATCACTGCTGCGGCAACTACTGCACCAATCAGTGGCCCACGCCCGACCTCATCAACACCGGCAATGTATCTGCCATCAATCTTCTCATCCATGCTAACAGCTCGGTTTAGCTTTCATAGTATTTTCAGAAATCAATGCCAATACCGTCTCTGCAGCCTTATGGCTGGAGTTCTGGCGCATATCACAGTGGATTTGATGATAGGTCTGTTGAATTTCGGCTACCCGGTCAGGCGAATTTAGAAACCCCAACAATGCCTCCCCCAGGTTTTCAGGCGTACACTCATTCTGGATATACTCTGGAGCCAGCCCTTCACCAGCCAACAGGTTGGCCATAGCAATATAGGGCACTTTCACCAGATTCAGGTGCTTAATAATCCAAAAAGTGAGCCACTGCATACGATACCCAACCACCATGGGACGGTTTAGCAATAACGTCTCCAGGGTCGCTGTACCTGAAGCCGTCAGCACAGCATCAGCAGAAGTAATGGCATCCCGTGCTTGACCATCCAGCAGCAGGATGGGCAGTTCAGGGGCCAGGGCCCGAAGCTGTTGTTCAAAGGCTTGACGAACCGCTGGACTTACAAGCGGGGTTACAAAGTGGAGGTCAGGGCACCGTTCAAGGCACCAACGAGCTGCACCAAGAAAACTTTCAGATAACCCCTGAATCTCACCCATACGACTACCAGGAAGGATGGCAATGACTGGGGCTTCCTGATTTAGCCCAAGTCGATCACGCACTTCAGTTTTGTTATTTTCCAGTGGTATCTCATCAGCCAGAGAGTGCCCTACATAGCTGACAGGCACTTGATGCTGTTTCAGAAATTCCGTCTCAAAGGGGAAGATGCTGAGTAACAGGTTTACTGCATCTTTGATCTTGTGCACCCGACCTGGACGCCAGGCCCACACTGTAGGACTGACATAATGCACCGTTGGAATTCCGGCTTTTTTTAGGCGTGTTTCCAACCCCAGATTAAAATCGGGGGCATCAATACCAATAAAAATATCTGGCGGATCTGCCAGAAAGTGATCAACCAGTTGGCGGCGAATAGCGAGTAATTCAGGCAGGTGCTTCAATACCTCTACCAGCCCCATAACCGAAAGCAGTTCCATCGGTATAAGGCTGTTACAGCCCTGTTCCAGCATGCGTGGCCCACCTACCCCCTCGAAGAGAACATCGCCCTGTAACTCACGCAGCGCCCGCATGAGCCCAGCACCTAACAGGTCACCGGATATTTCATTAGCAACAATGGCAACCCGCAGCATCAGCGGATGATACCGCGCTTGCTTTCACCAACAAAATCAGAGATCAAAGCCAGCTCAGGGCAATCTTCAGCCAACACCTTTATCTCAAGCACGGCCTCTTCCAATTTAAGCTGTGATTTATATAGCAGCTTATAAGCGCGCTTGATCAGTTGAATAGTCCCTTCACTGAAATCACGACGACGGAGACCTTCAGAGTTTATTCCATGAGGCTTTGCCGGGTGTCCGCCAATAGTGACATAGGGAGGCACATCACTTTTGATGACGCTTCCCATTGAGCTAAAGCTATGCGCTCCAATATGACAAAATTGATGTGCAATAGTAAAGCCACCCAGGATGGCGTGATCACCAATCACGACATGGCCCCCAAGAGATGCTGCATTGGCAAGGATAATATGGTCACCCAACTGACAATCATGTGCCACATGGGTATAGGCCATAAGCAGATTGTCATTTCCAATTCGTGTTACAACCGCATCCTGTGCTGTACCACGATGAATTGTTGTAAATTCCCGAATCTGATTGCGATCACCTATCTCCAACCGAGTGACTTCGCCAGCATACTTTTTATCCTGGGGATCTTCTCCAATCGACGCAAATTGAAAAATCCGGTTATCTGCACCGATCGTTGTTGGGCCATTAATAACCACATGTGGGCCAATCGTGGTGCCACGCCCAATCTTTACATCAGGGCCAATGACCGAAAACGGGCCGACACTAACCCCTTCATCTAATTCAGCCGCATGATCAATGGCGGCGCGAGGATCAATCTGTGAATGATTCAATGCTAGTGCAAACTCAAAAAAATAGAATTCAGAACTCTCTGGCAGTACACATGATTTCAGCGGTAGCTGCAATCTTGCCATCAACAGTGGCTTTACCAGAGAACATCCAGATACCACGTTTGGTACCCTTTATTTCAACCTCCAGATGCAACTGGTCACCAGGCTCTACAGGTCGCTTAAATCGGGCCTTATCTATACCTACAAAATAATAGAGTGCATCACCTTTGACCAGATCAGGATGAGATTCCATAGCCAATATTCCAGTCGCTTGCGCAAGCGACTCAATAATCATTACCCCAGGCATTACGGGGCGAACGGGAAAGTGTCCATTAAAAAACGGCTCATTAAAGGTGACATTTTTTAATGCCAACAACCGTTTGTCATGCTCAAATTCCAACACCCGATCAATCATCAAGAACGGATAGCGGTGTGGCAGCACGCTCAACACCTTATGGATATCCATACTTTTCAAAGTCGCTCCCCTTGGTTACTTTTGGCTAAACCTTTATGCGGTTTAATACAATTTGGCAGTCAATCATCTTGATCAGTCTTATCGCAATGTGCCTGTCGGCACTGCTTTTCAAGACGCTTGACCCGTTGCGTTGTCTCTTCAAGCTGTCTGATTCTAGCTATCGTCTTGCGCCAGACACTGTTTGGAACAGCCGGCAGATTTCCACTGAAATAGCCCGGCTCAGAAAAGGAGCGAGTGACCAGTGTCTGTGCTGAAAAATGGACATTATCTGCAATATCCAGATGCCCTACGACACCCACACCACCAGCCAAGGTGCAGTGTTTGCCAATCCTGGTTGAACCGGCCACCCCCACACAAGCCGCTATTGCTGTATGCGCACCAATCTTAACGTTATGGGCAATCTGGATCTGATTGTCCAGCTTAACACCATCTTCAATAACGGTATCCTTTATAGCCCCACGGTCAATGGTTGTGTTGGCGCCAATCTCTACATCATCACCAATAGAGACAGAGCCTAACTGTGGAACCTTAACCCATCTACCATCATCATTGGCCAAACCAAACCCATCGCTGCCAATTACAGCCCCGGGATGGATCAAAACCCGTTGCCCAATGGTAACCTCATGGCATAAGGTTACATTCGCAACCAAACGGCTATCATCACCTATTTGGCAACCCTCGCCAATGACGCATCCAGCTCCGATCCCCACCCTGGCGCCAATCACAGCGTTATCCTCTATCACTGCTCCAGGCCCAATGCTGGCACTGATGTCAATTTGTGCTGATGGTGCCACTATTGCAGATAGGTGCCGCCCCGCTCTTTTTGCAGGCGATACCGTCATCAATTGTGCAGCCTTTGCAAAGGTGAGATATGGGTTATCACTCACCAATGCATTTGTCGGGCAATCATCTAAAAACTCCGGCCCTAAGACGACTGCAGATGCCTTGGTTGTTTTGAGATATTTTCGATATTTCCGATTAGATAGAAAGCTAATGCTGCCAGGTTCTGCATCCTGTAACACGGATATACTACTGATAATACAATCAGCATCGCCCACCAGCTGGGCATCCACCTGACGTGCTATATCATCCAGTCGGTGAGCCACACGCACACTTACTTCTTTGAAGCTTCAAATTTCTCTTTTAACCGCTCTAGAATCTTACCGGAGATATTGACCCGTTTACTGGCAAATATGACACCATCAGTCAAAATGATATCGATACCCTCTTCTTTACCCACCTGCCTTACTATTTCAGCAACTTGACGGCTAATCAGACTCTGCAATTCATTCCGACGAAGATTAAAATCCTCACGATACTCTTCACGCGCATTTTTAAGTTTGCGATGACGAGAGACAATATCCCTTTCCAGATGCTTTACCTCTGATTCACTCATCACGGCACCGTCTCTGGAGAGCTTCTCCTCCAGTTTTTTCACCTGCTTCTGTTGCGCAATAAGATCACTCTCTTTACGACTGAATTCGGCCTCCAGATTTTTTCGCGCCTCTGCATATTGAGGTGATTGCTCAAAAACCTTGATTGCATTTACAACACCAATCTTTAACTCCTGCGCACTAACAACGTTGGAAAAAGCAAGCAGCAACAGTGCCAATAGTGCAAATGAGGGATATATTTTCTTCAAGGTTAATCTCCAGAAGGATCAGAAAGAAGATCCAAAATTAAATTGGAAGGTTTCAGTTTCATCAGCCGAATCAGTATTAAATGGTTGGGCTAGGCTAAATGTCAACAAACCCATGGGAGAGACCCAAACAGCTGAAACACCCGTTGAATAGCGCAGTTCACCTGGCTCAAAACCATTGGATCCATTATCCATATCAAAAACATTACCAAAGTCGGCAAAGACACTTAGGCGAAGTGATTTATCAGCCAGCTTAAATGGTGCTTTAAAATAGATTTCAGCACCACCCGTCAGACTAAAATTACCGCCCAATGCATTATTTTTTGAGTCCCTCGGACCCAAGGTATTATTAGCAATACCACGCATTGAACGAAAGCCACCTGCAAAGAAATTCTCATAGAACGGTAAGGTTTCTGTACCCGCGTAACCATCACCATACCCAACATTACCCTTCATACCCAGGGTAAATATTTTGCTTAAAGGAAAAAAGCGTTGGTGCCTGTAGCTGATCTTATAATATTCCAGATCACTGCCTGGTAGTGCTATCTGAGCACTCATGCGCTGATTCCCGCCCTGGGTCGGAAACATAACGCTGTTTCTGGAATCAAAAACCCAACTAAGCCCAGCCTTATAATCAAGAAAACGCGTTCCATATGTTGTTTCAAATGCCTGGATTTCACGTGATGCACTGCTGGCTATGTTAAAGTCAGTGTTTTCAATATCAAAAGTAAATAGCAGCCTATCAAAATCGCTGATCGGGATACCAAAATTGACGCCGCCAATCAGGACATCGGTGGAATAATTGGCGCTATTAAGTTTATTAAACGCTGTCTGTCGGTACTTAAGGTTAAAACCCCGGCTGATACCATCAATTGTATAATAGGGATTGGTGTAAGCCAGGTGATACAGTGTATTTGCACTGCTGTTATTAAAGCCTAACGTTACCCGTTTACCCGTGCCAAGAAAGTTGTTTTGTGAAATGTTGGTATTAAATGTTATCCCCTGGGATTGTGAGAAACCCACACCAGCCATAATATTACCGGCGGGTCTCTCTTCAACAGTAATGTTCACATCGACCTGGTCGGTTGACCCCGGTACTGCAGGCGTCTCAACCGTAACATTCTCGAAGAATGACAATCTCTCCAGACGATCCCGTGACCGGGCAACTTTCTCTGCAGAGAACCACGCAGACTCCATCTGGCGCATCTCACGGCGCAGCACACGATCCCGCGTGCGGGTATTACCACGCAAATTCACGCGTCTGACATAGACCCGTTTACCGGGATCGACAAAGTATGTGATGGCAACCTGTTTCTTCTCTGCATCAATCTCTGGAATACTGTTGACATTGGCAAAGGCATAGCCGTGATTGCCCAATAATTTATTGAGGCGTTCAGAACTACCAACAACCTTTTTGCGGGAGAATACATGCCCACGCGTCAAGTGAATGAGCTTGAACATCTCCTCTTTGGGCACTACCAGATCGCCAGCCAGTAAAATATCGCTAATGGTATAAACATCACCCTCAGTAATATTTATAGTGACGTAGATGTCCTTTTTATCTGGAGTAATAGAGATCTGAGTCGAATCAATTTTAAAATTGATATAACCTCTGTCCAGATAGTAAGAGCGTAAAGTCTCCAAATCCCCCGACAGCTTTTGTCGAGAGTACTGGTTATCCTTGGTATAGAAGGAGAACCACCCACCCGTACTGAGTTTAAATTCATCCAGCAGGTCATCCTCATCAAATGCTTTATTGCCGACAATATTGATATTCTTGATGGTTGCCGCACGACCTTCAGAGATCTCAATGGCAATGCCTACCCGGTTTCGCTCCAGAGGCGTCACCGTGGAGGTTAATTTGACACCATATTTGCCTTGACTGAAATATTGGCGCCGAAGCTCCTGCTCAATTTTATCCAAAATAGAACGATTGAAGACTCTGCCTTTGGCCAACCCAATATCCTTAAGCGCTTCCAGCAGTTGTTCGGTCTCTAATAACTCATTACCAGAAAAAGAGATATCAGCAACAGCTGGACGTTCCCGGACAGTAATCACCAGAACACTGTTTTCCCGCTCCAGGCGCACGTCCTTAAAAAAACCTGTTTTGTACAGGGCACGAATGACTTCGCTCGTCTGCTCATCCTCTATCCGCTGCCCAACAGTGACCGGCATGTAATTGAACACCGTGCCAGCAGAGATACGCTGCAGACCCTCAACCCGAATATCCTGAATAACAAAGGAGCCAGCAGTGGCTGACAGCGGCATCAATAGTACGCAGAGCAGTGCCAGTTTTGCCAGAAGTCTGGGGGCAAGCAACATTTCTTATCTACCCTTTTGTTTTTGCAAGTATTAATTGCCAGATGAAACGAGCCTTGGTGGAAATTATAATCATAAGGCATCTCTCCACCACGTATGGAACCCCTAGTATAAATTATCTTATCTCATGATCCCAGTAGCCTGGAAAAATCAACAAAGAAAGCCAACCCCATCAGCATCAGTAAAATAATCATACCGATTCTCTGCCCCTCTGCCTGCAATCGCTCTGAAAGC
>JAJRZI010000019.1 GCA_024275295.1 Gammaproteobacteria bacterium
AAACTGTTCTTTGCGGGTCTTCTTGCGGAATTTCTCGAAGTTAGTATCGGCAAAGGTTTGTTGGCGCATGTCAGATTCTAGCGTTCTTAGGAGGATGCGGTATTATCGCTCAAAATACGGAATTAATCAGAGGTTCCTTATGAATATACTGAACGCGCGGCATATTCCCTATGAAGTGGTTGAACATGCCAAAACCGCAACCAGCCCTCAAGCGGCTGTGGCGGCCCATGTGCCTGATGATCATATCGCCAAGGGCGTGTTGATGAAGGATAACACCGGTTATGTACTCGCTGTGATTCCCGGTGACCAGTGGCTCGACCAGCGGCGCCTGAGTGAGGAACTCGGCAGGGATCTACAGATGGCCAGTGAGGAGGAGATCGGCCGGCTGTTCAGTGACTGTGACTTAGGCGCCATTCCGCCGTTGGGCATTGCCTACGGCATCGATATGATGCTGGATGAGGACCTGATCAGTCTAGCCAAGGTCTATTTTGAGGCCGGTGATCATGAGCACCTGATTGCGGTGGACAGCGAGCATTTTCATGAGTTGATGTGTGGTGTGCGCCACTGTCATCTTACTGCCGTGCATTGAGATTGGAAAAACCTGCTAACTGATGACTTGGCATCAGGGCTGTGGTCTGTGTCGCCGGCTCGCGGAACGGATCCGTACCAAGGCATGTTGATGCCATTTACTTCAAACGGTGGATATAGTGACAGATAGGTGATCTTATCGCTCGAGTGGTGATAGGCTTTGATATCCAAACCACGATCCCTGCTGTTATATCAGTTGGCGTGGATATAACAGCGCACACTAAGGGCATGATGCCCAAAGCGACGTAGCGGATACAATGGTATCAGAACACTCCACCCCCAATTGCCAAGGTACCTGCTATCGAGGGAAGGACCAAAGGAGCAGCGATGGATTCAAAGGGGATTCCCGGCCCATCTTGCGCTCGATGGTGCACACAAGATGATAAGTTAGATGCTGGGATGTCTCCCCGGCACGTGGGTCTTTTCATACACTGCTTGGCAACGCTGACAACGTTTGGCAGTGGGAAGGGCCTGAAGGCGTTTCAGATCAATGGGTTCATCACACTCTGTACAGATGCCAAAGCTCCCGTGTGCGATGCGCAACAGTGCTGCGTCGATATCTCGAATCTCGTTGATCCAACGGTCAATGGTTGCTAGTTGGAGATCGGCCAACAGATCTGCCACCGATTCTTCTTCTAGATCGTGCACTTTTCCTGCGAGGTCGATGTAGTGCTCATTGTCGGATTTGATCAATTCCCTGCTGATCTCCTCACGCAACGCCATGAAACGTTGTTTGAGCTGATTTTTGAATGCAGTTTTTTGTTGCGCTGAAAGCATAGGGTATACCTTTATCTAATGTGAAAAAAAGTGAAACCCTCTATCTTTAGGATAGACTATCCCAGCAGGGGTAATGCCGGTTGGATGCTTTCTTCCCCGGATTCAATGGAGCGTTAATTATGGATCTCCTCGTCTCCTACTCATGGTCTTGTTTTTTTCGTGCCCGTTCTGAAATCCATGAGATACTCAAGCGCTTTGGCGACCCGGAGCCGCAGATCGAGAAGTCGAGAGTGGTGGGCATTACGATCATCCACACCATTCTGGACAACCGGGAGGTCATACGGAAATGCCGGGAACTGTTCGAGACCGAGACTGCGTTTGAGTTTGCGATCAAATGGGTGCCGGTGGACTTCTGGTGTGAAACCGATTTCGAGGCTATGAAACAGGCAATCGAGGAAAAGATCAGGAATAAGATCGGGGAAACCGAGACCTGGGGTATGCGGGTTAAAAAACGGGGCTGGCAGCAGTACCATACGATTGAGATCATCGACTACCTGGCCCCGAGTATTAAAAGGAAGGTCGACCTGGATAATCCGGACAGGATCCTGCACATCGATGTGCTTGGCGAGAAGACCGCGATATCCCTGCTCAGACCGGATGAGATCTTTTCACTGGGATTGCCATATCTGTGACAAAGGGCAAGCCATTACACTAGCTCACTTACTGAACAGGGACCGCAGGCCGGTAAAAAACGCCATGCGCAGGGATCTGGCTTCCAGCCGGGAGCGCTCGAAAAAGAGCTCCAATTCTTTAATCTCGCCCTGATCCAGCCAGATCCCATGGCACTTGGGGCAGACATCGATCATCACCTGAGAGCAGCGCGCATATTCGCGGGTTTCCATTTCATTGTTGCAGGACGGGCATTGGAGCATGCGCTCGCTCTTTTGCTCCGCCAACAGATAGGCTCTGTAGCCCAGATCCGGCATGCGCCTGAGTTCTTTGGAGTAATCCCGCTCCCGTGTCTCTTCAATGGCCTCCAGTTCACCCCGATCCAGCCAGGCGCCGCCACATAATGGACAGGCATCTATGTTGATATCACCCTCGTATCGCTTAGGCGCTAGTTCGGTGCCATCTATCGGACATTTCATTGTCATGCTCCTTTAACCTAAAAAGATCAGTTGGGTGTGTGTGCAGGGCGTAACATATTGATTCGATAAGCGTAACAAAAAAGTCCGTGGTCGCCTAATTGGTGATAAGGAGCTTTTTGTATAGCCTGGTGGATCAAGAGGTTGCATCATGTGCGGGCACCTAACTGATTTTTCTAGGTTTAATATTCACAGATTCTCAACCGGCTACCACGGGATCTCATTATCGTCGTAATTGAAAAAGCATCTGCTTTGTTGCAGGGGGAGACCCTCGACCAGCCGGCGCATGGCCTGCACGCTTTCCGCCGGTATGAGTGGTGAACATCCCGGACAAGGGTAGCCAGAAGGTCTAAACTCATCTTTAAAGGAACCCCTATTAATCGAGGTTCCTGAAGGAGCAGTAAAAACGTTGCAGGGGATTCCCATGAGTGGTCCAGCGGAAAAGATTAGGCGCCTGATTAAGAAGAAGTACCCGGCCGGTTTTGTTACTGACATCGAGGTGGATGCGGTACCGCCTGGTCTCGATGAGGACATCATCCGGCTGATCTCAGCCAAGAAAAATGAGCCACGGTTCATGCTGGAATGGCGCCTCAAGGCCTACCGCCACTGGCTCACCATGCACGAGCCGACTTGGGCCCAAGTGCAGTATGACCCGATCGATTACCAGGATATCGTCTATTACTCCGCACCGGCAGGACAGGAGGCCCGGCCCAAGAGCCTCGCCGAGGTGGATCCCAGGCTGCTGAAGACCTACGAAAAGCTCGGCATCCCCTTACGCGAGCAGGAGCTCTTGGCCGGTGTTGCGGTGGATGCTGTGTTTGACAGCGTTTCTATAGCAACCACCTTCAAGGACAAGTTATCGGAACTGGGTATCATCTTCTGCCCCTTCTCTGAGGCGGTGCAGGCTCATCCGGAACTGGTGCAAAAGTACCTGGGCACGGTCGTGCCCTACACGGACAATTTCTTCGCTACCCTGAACTCGGCGGTGTTCAGCGATGGCTCCTTCGTGTATGTGCCGCCGGGGGTGCGTTGTCCCATGGAGTTGTCCACCTACTTTCGCATCAATGCGGCCAAGACTGGGCAGTTCGAACGCACCTTAATCATCGCTGAGGAGGGCGCCTACGTGAGCTACCTGGAAGGCTGCACGGCCCCCATGCGCGATGAGAATCAGCTGCATGCAGCGGTGGTGGAACTGATTGCGTTAAAAGACTCGGAGATCAAATACTCCACCGTTCAGAATTGGTATCCAGGCGACGAGGAGGGTCGCGGGGGAATCTATAATTTCGTGACCAAGCGCGGTGCCTGCCGTGGCGACCACGCCAAGATCTCCTGGACCCAGGTGGAGACCGGGTCAGCCATCACCTGGAAGTATCCCAGCTGCATCCTTGAAGGTGATAACTCTGTGGGTGAGTTTTATTCGGTGGCACTGACCAACAACTACCAGCAGGCCGATACCGGCACCAAGATGATCCACATCGGCAGGAACACCCGCAGCACCATCCTCTCCAAGGGCATTTCTGCTGGACACGGCCAGAATTCCTACCGCGGCTTGGTAAAGGTGTTAAAGGGGGCCATGGGTGCACGCAACTATACCCGCTGTGACTCGCTACTGTTGGGTGACAAGTGTGGTGCGCACACCTTCCCCCACATTGATGTGCACAATCCGACAGCGACGGTGGAGCACGAAGCAACCACATCGAAGATTGGCGATGAGCAACTGTTCTATTGCAGGCAGCGTGGTCTGTCGGCGGAGGATGCCGTATCCATGATTGTTAACGGCTTCTGCAAACAGGTGTTCAATGAGCTGCCGATGGAGTTTGCGGTGGAGGCTCAGAGACTGCTCAGCGTCAGCCTAGAGGGAGCCATTGGCTGATGGACATTCGTTGTTCGGAACCGGGGTCAGAGACATGCTGTCGATTACAGATCTGCACGTAGCGATCGGGGATAAGCCCATCCTCACCGGGATTGATCTGGAGGTGAAGGCGGGCGAGGTGCATGCCATTATGGGTCCCAACGGCTCCGGTAAGAGCACCCTCGCCTATGCGTTGGCAGGACATGAGCATTACAAGGTCACAAGTGGGACGACCCTCTATCAAGGGCGCGACCTGACGCGGCTGAACCCGGAGGAGAGGGCCCGCGAGGGCCTCTTCCTCGCATTTCAGTATCCGATCGAGATCCCGGGCGTGAGCAACATCTACCTGCTCAAGGCGGCGCTCAATGCGATCCGCAAGCACCGCGGCCAGGCGGAGCTGGATGCCATGGACTTTCTGTCACTGGTCAAGGAAAAGATGGAATGGGTGAGCATGGAGGAAGACCTTCTCTACCGGTCGGTCAATGAGGGATTCTCCGGTGGCGAGAAGAAGCTCAATGAGGTGCTGCAGCTAACGGTGCTGGAACCCCGGCTGGCAATCCTGGATGAAACCGATTCGGGGCTCGACATCGATGCGCTCAAGGTGGTGGCGGAAGCGGTCAATCGTCTGCGCAGCCCGGAGCGCGCCTTTCTGATCGTGACGCACTATCAGCGGCTACTGGATTACATCATCCCGGACTATGTGCATGTAATGATCCATGGCCGGATCGTCAAATCGGGCGATTCCACGCTGGCGCTCGAACTCGAGAAACGGGGCTACGCCTGGATCGAACAGGAAGCCGCCCGGGGGGCAAAGGCAGGCGGTGGGACATGATCGGCACGGAAATACAGAACGGGTATTACCAAGACTACCGTCGGTTTGAGAATACCCTGCCGGGCCGGAAGGTGCCGTGGCTCGCCAGGCTCAGAAGCGAGGCGATGGAACGGTTCATGGCGCATGGCTTTCCCTCGTCGCACGAAGAGGGCTGGAAATATATTGACCAACCGCCGGTTAAGAGGCGGCGTTTCCAGCTGGCGCAGGCGGAGTGCCCCGTGTCGGAAGACGACCTGATGCCTTATCTCCCGGATGACCATGCCCGTTGGCGTGTGGTGTTAGTGAACGGCCGTTTCGCGCCGTTGTTGTCCCGACTGGAAGGATTACCGGCCGGCGTCACCGTCGCCAGCCTGGCGACCACGCTTGAGCATGAACCAGCTATGCTGGAGCCCTATCTGGGCCGGTATGCAGGCATAAATGGGCACGGCTTCGGTGCGCTCAACACAGCATTCATGAATGACGGGGCCTATATCCGGCTTGGGCCCGGCGCCATTGTCAGGGAGCCTGTCCATCTAGTTTACGTGGCGAGTGGTGCTCGGGACAGTGTCGCACATGTGCGCAATCTGGTGGTGGCCGACGAGAACAGCCAGGGTACGCTGGTTGAGACCTACCTGTCGTTGGATGAGGAATCCTATTTCACCAATGTGATCACCGAGGTCATCAGCGCACAAAACGCCCATCTGGTGCACTACAAACTTGAGCAGGAGAGTGCCCGCGCCTTGCACATGGCCGGCATCCACATCCACCAGGGCCGCGATAGCCACTACACCGCCTGCAATGTCGCCAGCGGTGGGCAGTGGGTGCGTAACGACTTGAACGTGGTGTTGGACGCCGAAGGCGGCAACTGCACCTTGAACGGCCTCTACTTCACGGCTGCTCATCAGCAGGTGGAGCATCACACCCGTATAGACCACCGTGCAGGGCATGGCACCAGCCGCCAGTTGTACAAGGGGGTGATGGACGATCATTCACGTGGCATCTTCAGTGGCCGGCTGGTGGTACACCCAAACGCCCAAAAGAGCGATGCGCGCCAGACCAATAACAACCTGCTGCTCTCGGAGGACGCGGAGGCCATCAGCAAGCCGCAGTTGGAGATCTATGCGGATGATGTGAAGTGTGCCCATGGGTCCACGGTGGGCTATCTCGATGAAGAGGCACTGTTCTACCTGCGTTCCCGGGCCATAGATGAGGACCATGCCCGTAGCCTGCTGGTTTACGCCTTTGCCAGTGATATTCTGCAGCAGATAACGCTGATGCCGGTGCGGGCGAATCTGGAACGACGACTGGCAAACAGATTTTTGAAGGGGTGCGCCATTGGGGGCTTGAAATGAACGGACTGAATGACACCATGACTTACCGGGTGAGCGGAAGCGGAGAAAGCGGAATGGATGTCGAGAAGGTCCGTGCGGATTTCCCGGCCCTGCATCAGATGGTGCATGGCAAGCCGCTGGTCTACCTGGACAATGCGGCATCCGCCCAGAAGCCCCGGATCGTGCTCGATACCCTGCAACATTATTACTCGAAGGAGTATGCCAACGTGCACCGCGGGGTGCATTATCTCAGCGAGCAGGCCACTCAGGCATACGAACTGGCCCGTGAAAAAGTGCGTGCCTTCATCAATGCCGGTGATACGCGGGAGATTGTCTTCGTGCGCGGCACCACGGAGGCGATCAACCTGGTGGCCCAGAGTTACGCGCGCCCGGGATTTAAGGCCGGCGATGAGATCCTTATCACGACCATGGAGCATCACTCCAATATCGTCCCCTGGCAGCTACTGTGCGAACAGACTGGAGCAGTGCTCAAGGTCGCGCCGGTCAATGACGCCGGTGAACTGCTGCTGGAGGCCTTCGAGCAGTGCCTTGGCCCACGCACCCGCCTGGTGGCTGTGACGCATCTGTCCAATGCCCTTGGAACCATCAACCCGGTCGAGCAGATCATTGAGATGACCCATGCCCACGGCGCCAGGGTATTGGTGGATGGCGCCCAGGCCGTGCCGCATCTCGGCGTGGATGTGCAGGCTCTCGATTGTGACTTTTACGCCTTCTCGGGCCACAAGCTGTATGGCCCGACCGGTATCGGCGTCCTCTTCGCCAAGGCCGAGCTATTGGAGGCCATGCCCCCCTACCAGGGCGGTGGCGAGATGATCAGTGAGGTGACCTTTGAAAAAACTACCTATGCCGACATCCCGCTCAAGTTCGAGGCCGGCACCCCCCATTTCGTAGGCGCCATCGGTATGGGTGCGGCCATCGACTATGTGACTGGGATCGGTCTCGATACTATCGCGCAGCACGAGCACTCACTCACTGAATATGGGACACAGATACTGGGCGAAATCCCGGGCCTGCGCATTATCGGCACGGCGCACCACAAGGGCAGCATCCTCTCCTTCGTGCTGGAGGGTATTCATGCCCATGATCTGGGGACCATCCTGGATCAGGCGGGCGTGGCTGTTCGCACCGGCCACCATTGCGCCATGCCGGTGATGGAACGCTTCGGCGTGCCCGCTACCACAAGGGCATCGCTGGCGCTGTATAACACGCAGCAGGAGCTGGATCAGCTGGCGGCGGCGATCCATGAGGCCAGAAAGATCTTCAGGCTATGACCGATCTGCGTGAACTCTATCAGGATGTCATCATCGACCATAGCCGCAATCCGCGTAATTTCGGCAAGTTGGACGCTGCCGACCGCATCACCCAGGGCAATAATCCCCTGTGCGGTGATAAGCTGACTCTCTACCTGAAGGTGGACGAGAATGATCTCATCACCGGTGTAAGTTTTGAGGGCATCGGTTGTGCGATTTCCATCTCATCTGCCTCCCTGATGACTGAGATGTTAAAAGGCAAGACGCTGCGGCAGGCTGAGGAGTTGTTTCAGGCTTTCCACGGACTCATCATGGGTGAGAAAACACCGGACCAGGATGCTGGACTCGGCAAGCTAAAGGTGCTTGAAGGTGTGAAATTATTTCCCTCACGGGTCAAGTGCGCCACCTTGGCCTGGCATATGCTGCATGCGGCCTTGGAAAAAACGACGCAACCAGTTAGCACGGAGTGAAGCATGGTTCGGCTCCTCAACAAGTACTCCGTCAATGTCACCATAAAATCTGTACGATCTCTGCAATATAACGGTGGTGCGGAGCGGCCTTGCCGGGAGGAGGGGGAGCAGGAATGCTGAATAACGCAGAACAAAAGGGATCTCTGAAGGAGCGGGTCATAGGCGCCTTGCGCACAGTGTATGACCCTGAGATATTGGAGAATATCTATGATCTCGGCTTGGTCTACGGGGTCGACGTGGATGCGTGCGAGGGCAAGATCCATATCTGCATGACCTTGACCACTCCCGGCTGTCCGTTGGCCTATGTGTTCCCCTCCATGGTGGAGGGCGCCGTGCGCCAAGTGGAGGGGGTGAAGGATGTAAAGGTGGAACTGGTCTGGGACCCGCCATGGAGCCCCGACAGGATGTCCGAGGCCGCCCGTCTGCGCTTGAGTTTACCACCTTAGCGGACTGTACAAAATTTGGCGGCGATGCCTGACCTCTTCCAGAATAAATTGCCCTTCAGCGGGCCTGCTTCGGTTCCGCCAATCTGCCGACAGGCATCAGATATAGAGGGTGTTCATTTACTTGCATGTGCAAAAGCTGTTTCACTGAATGATCGTTGAATGCCCCTACGGTTACTGTGCCGAGGTTCATAGCGGCAGCCTGTAGGGAGAGGTTCTGCGCCGCATGGCCGACCTCTATGTGCACGTACTGTTTGCCACGCTCTCCATACTTGATGGTGGTGCGCTTGAATACTGCCGCAAATACCACTACCACAGCACTCTTTCGGAGCCACCCTTGACCGAGGGCGGCTGTTGCCAGTGAACCACGCTTATCTCCTGTAGTGACGATGACCAGTTGATGGCTGTGTGGCAGATAGCGATAGACACCGGCGGCAAGTCCGGACACATCACCTGCTACAAGATAGAGCTCAAGCGGATAGAGCGCCCCAGCCGAAGGAGCAGTTCTTAACCCCTCTGCCGAACTGATGCCTTGTGCCGCCCACAGCAGCTGCGATATTTCGGCCAGGGCCAATGGACCCGGATGGTAGTCGCGGGTGGATCTGCGCCGAGAGAGCGCCTTTCCAGCGAGAGATCTCCATCGATTCTGGGTTCAGGAAGTTCTATGCTCTGCATGTCACTCACCCTCTTTGTTGGTTCAGCATGTGTAACCGCCATCATCAGAATACCGAGCAGTACGATGGCATTGATAATAATACGATCAAACAACATCAGACCGAATCCACAGCACTGATGGTTTTTTCTTTTTTGGTGACGGGCTCCAAACAGTCGGCGATCTGTTCATGATGCAGGGTCTCCTGATCCTCCAGGGCTGTGACCAGCCTCTCCATTGCTATCCGATGGCGGGTGACCAGCTCTTTGGCCTTGACCTCAGCTTCCTGCAACAGCTTGCGCACCATCTCATCCACCGTTTTGGCCGATGCCTCGCTGTGTCTTCTCGGCTGGGCAATCTCGCGCCCCAGGAAGGGCTGTTCCTCGCTGTCTCGCAGATCCACCGGGCCGATCTCCTCCGACATACCCCAGCAGGTGACCATGGAGCGGGCCAGCGCAGTGGCCTGACGGATGTCATCATCGGCACCTGAGCTGATGCTGCCGAGGAAGATCTTCTCAGCTGCCCGCCCTCCCAACATGACGGTGAGACGGTCGTGCAGGTACTCTTCAGGCAGGGTATAGCGTTCTTTCTCCGGCAACTGCTGGGTTGCACCGAGGGCGCGCCCGCGGGGGATAATGCTCACCTTGTACGGGGTGTCAGCTTCGGGCAGGAAATAGGCTGTGATGGTATGGCCGGACTCATGCACTGCCAGGCGGTGCTTCTCCTCCGGCTGGATGGCCAAGGTGCGCTCCGTGCCCAGCAGCACCTTGTCACGCATGGCCTCGAAATCCTCCATGATGACCTCATCCCGTTGCTTCCGTACTGCACGCATGGCCGCCTCGTTGATCAGGTTCTTGAGATCCGCCCCTGAAAACCCTGGTGTGCCGGCGGCGGTCTTTTCCAGATCTACATCGTCGGCCAGGGGCACGTCGTGGGTATGCAGGTTGAGAATGGACTTTCTGGCCTTACGGTCCGGCAGGTCCAGTGTCACATGCCGGTCGAAACGACCCGGCCGCAGTAGTGCCGGATCAAGCACATCCGGCCGGTTGGTGGCGGCGAGCACGATAACCGCCTCATGCCCGGAAAAACCATCCATCTCTGCGAGGATCTGGTTGAGGGTCTGCTCCCGTTCGTCATGCCCGCCGCCTAGTCCGGCGCCGCGCACCCGCCCCACGCTATCCAGCTCGTCGATAAAGATGATGCTGGGCGCTTTGGCCTTGGCCTGCTCGAACAGCTTCCGTACCCGGGAGGCACCGACCCCGACGAACATCTCGATGAACTCGGATGCGGAGATGGAGAAGAAAGGCACCTCCGCCTCACCGGCCAGGGCGCGGGCCATCAGTGTCTTGCCCGTACCGGGTGCCCCCATGAGCAGGACGCCGTGCGGGATCTCCGCACCTAGGAGTCTGTCGGGTTTAACTGTCTGACGCAGAAATACTCTGTGTCGGTTCGATACCCGCCTCCAAAATTTTGGTTCGGGAAATTACATTTTCTGCTGAGATGCAGGCCTTTTCTCCAGGTATATTGCTCCTTGTTC
>JAJRZI010000135.1 GCA_024275295.1 Gammaproteobacteria bacterium
CGGGGCGTTGTCGATCTGGTCGAAAGCCTTAGTTTCACCGCCATGTACCTCGGCCATGACCTTGGTCAGGGCAGCGGTTAGCGTGGTTTTACCATGATCAACGTGGCCGATGGTGCCGACGTTCACATGTGGTTTATTGCGTTCAAATTTTTCCTTGGACACTTTAACTACCCCTATACCAGTTTACTGTTTCTTAACAATTGCCTCGGCAATACTCGCCGGGACTTCGCTGTATTTACAAAATTCCATACTGTAGGTCGCACGACCCTGGGTTGCAGACCGCAGATCTGTCGCATAGCCGAACATCTCAGCCAACGGCACCTCAGCAGCAATCTGTCTACCCGCAGGACAATCTTCCATACCCTGCACCGTTCCACGGCGACGGTTCAGGTCGCCCATGACATCACCCATATAATCCTCAGGCGTGACAACCTCAACCTTCATTATCGGCTCTAGCAGCGCTGGACTTGCTGCCAAAGCACCTTCTCTAAAGCACATAGAGCCGGCAATCTTGAATGCCATCTCGTTAGAGTCTACATCGTGGTATGAGCCGTCATAGAGCGTTACCTTTACATCGACAACGGGATACCCCGCCAGCACACCACTCTGCATCTGCCCCTGTACACCCTTATCTACTGCGGGGATGTACTCTCTGGGAACAACTCCACCAACGATTTCGTTGACAAACTCATAACCTGCGCCTGTCTCTTGCGGCTCTATTCGCAGATAGACATGCCCATACTGACCACGGCCACCACTTTGCCGAATAAACTTTCCTTCCCGCTCTACCGCCTTGCGAATGGTCTCCCGATAGCTTACCTGTGGAGCGCCAACATTGGCCTCAACACCAAACTCCCGTCGCATACGATCGACAATGATGTCGAGATGCAGCTCACCCATTCCCGAGATGATCGTCTGCCCAGACTCCTCATCTGTTGCAACATGAAAAGAGGGGTCTTCCTGCGCCAGCTTGCCAAGCGCAACACCCATTTTCTCCTGATCCGCCTGCGTTCTGGGTTCTACAGCAACCGATATAACCGGGTCTGGAAAATCCATGCGCTCTAGCGTAATGATCTCTTTAAGATCACACAGGGTATCGCCCGTTGTTATCTGCTTAAGACCAACGGCAGCCGCAATATCGCCGGCTCGAACCTCTTTAATCTCTTCGCGGTTATTGGCGTGCATCTGCAGGATGCGGCCAACACGCTCGCGTTTTCCCTTCACGGGATTGTAGATCGCGTCCCCAGAGTTCAAGACTCCAGAATAGACCCGAAAAAATGTCAGCGTCCCTACAAAGGGATCTGTTGCGATCTTGAACGCCAACGCAGAGAACGGCGCATCATCGTCCGCTGGACGTGTTGCCTCTGTCTCCGCCGCGTCATCAAGAATGCCGGCAATTGCCGGTACATCCACCGGGGACGGCATGTAATCAACCATGGCGTCCAACATGGCCTGCACACCTTTATTTTTAAAGGCGCTGCCACACATTATTGGCACAACTTCATTTGCCAAAGTGCGGGCACGCAGACCCTGCTTAATCTCATCATCGCTGAGCTCACCTGTCTCCAGGTATTTTTCCGTTAGCTCATCATTGGCTTCAGCTGCGGCCTCTACCAAATGTTCGCGCCACTCCTGGCATAATTCTGTCATCTCGGGAGGAACATCAGTGAGCTGAAATTCAGCACCACGACTCCCCTCATCCCAGATAATGGCTTTCATCCTAACGAGGTCAACAACCCCTTGAAAACCCTCTTCAGCGCCAATCGCCATTTGAATCGGCACTGGGTTCGCGCCTAGCCGATCCTTTACTTGACCAACAACACGTAGAAAATCCGCTCCCACTCGATCCATCTTATTTACAAAGGCAATCCTTGGCACGCGATACTTGTCAGCTTGACGCCAGACCGTTTCTGATTGCGGCTCAACGCCACCAACCGCACAAAAAACAGCGCAGGCCCCATCCAACACCCGCAATGAACGCTCAACCTCAATGGTGAAGTCCACATGCCCCGGCGTATCAATAATATTGATTCGATGCTCGGGGTACTGCTTTTCCATTCCAGACCAAAAGCATGTCGTGGCTGCGGATGTAATCGTTATTCCGCGCTCTTGCTCTTGCTCCATCCAGTCCATGGTTGCCGCACCGTCATGCACTTCACCAATCTTATGCGAGACCCCGGTGTAGTACAGAATGCGCTCTGTCGTGGTTGTCTTGCCAGCATCAATGTGAGCCATAATTCCCACATTGCGATAGCGTTCGATTGGAGTCACACGCGCCACGACACAATACCTCCAATCAAACCAATACTTACCCGCTACTTCAAAGCGCTATCACCAACGATAGTGTGCAAACGCCTTATTGGCCTCAGCCATGCGATGTGTATCTTCACGCTTCTTCACAGCAGACCCACGAGATGCAGCAGCATCCATCAACTCACCCGCCAAGCGGAAAGCCATAGACTTCTCGCTGCGCTTGCGCGCTGCATCAATCAACCAGCGCATGGCCAGTGAATTGCGACGGTTTGGACGAACCTCAATGGGCACCTGATAGGTTGCACCACCAACGCGGCGCGACTTCACCTCAACGGTTGGGCGAACATTTTCCATAGCCTTGTCCAGCACATCCAAAGGCTCTTCATCTGAACGCTCAGCAACCTTATCCAATGCACCATAAAGAATGCGCTCGGCAACGGATTTCTTTCCGCTTACCATCACCATATTGATGAATTTGGCCAGCAATTGATTTCCGTACTTTGGATCCGGAAGTATTTCCCGTTTCGCTACAACTCTTCTTCTTGGCATGGCTTTTACTCAAATTCCAAAATTATTGACTAACTCTTTAACACAGAGCGCTTAGCTCTTCGGACGCTTAGCGCCATACTTGGAACGCCCCTGACGACGACTTTCGACGCCGGACGTATCAAGGCTACCGCGAACCGTGTGATAGCGCACACCTGGCAGATCCTTTACTCGTCCACCGCGCAGAAGAATAACTGAGTGCTCCTGCAGGTTATGCCCCTCACCACCAATATAGGTGCTGACCTCATAACCATTGGTTAGCCGTACACGAGCCACCTTGCGCAATGCGGAGTTTGGCTTCTTGGGCGTCGTGGTATAGACACGCGTACAAACACCACGCTTTTGCGGGCAAGCCTCCAGGGCGGGCACCTTACTTTTCTCTACTTTGCGCTTGCGAGGCTTGCGCACTAACTGATTTATTGTTGCCATCTATCTGTGTCTCCCGGGCATCCCGGATATGCACCTGCGTACCAAAAAAACCGAGTAGAAAACCCTACCCCTTAGATTTGCAACCACTAAGGAGTAACATTTACCCAGTGTTTGGTACGCTTCCAACGGCCTTGCAAGGCCGCGCACTTAATAATGATTTAACGAATCGCTGCAGAGCCGGTCCGTCAAAGAGCTGCGCATTCTATGCTTGCAACAGCGCCCTGTCAATACAGCCCTACTACTTTTTATCGCTAAATAACAAAATAGCTGAGGGTGGCTCACTGCATTGAGTCAAATTCAACAGATTACAGCAAGCCACCCTTGGATCAGCTTAAACATCAGAGGTATTCAAGGCCTGTTTGATAGCCTCTTCTACCTCTTCTGCTGCCATTTCAACCTTGGCACTCTCAACCTCAGCTGAGAGTTCTGCCTTACGCCGTTCCTGACGTGCCTTATGCGATGCAAGCCCTGTTCCAGCGGGGATCAGGCGGCCCACAATCACATTCTCTTTGAGGCCGTGAAGATCGTCACTTAATCCACGCACCGCAGCCTCTGTCAGCACTCGCGTGGTCTCCTGGAAAGAGGCTGCTGAGATAAAGGACTCAGTGGCAAGTGATGCCTTGGTAATACCCAGTAACAGGGGTTCATAGAGTGCAGGCTGTTTTCCTTCTGCTATCGCCGCTTTGTTTACATCACCCAAGCGTATACGCTCAACCTGTTCACCGCGCAGCAGCATGGTGTCGCCTGTTTTAGTGATCTCAACCTTACGCAGCATCTGGCGAATAATCACCTCAATATGCTTGTCGTTGATCTTCACACCCTGTAGACGATAGACGTCCTGAATCTCATGCACCAGATACTCAGCCATCTGGGTTACGCCTCTGAGGCGCAGGATGTCATGTGGGTTCAATTCACCTTCAGCAATGACTTCGCCTTTGGCAACATGCTCACCTTCAAACACGTTGACATGACGCCACTTTGGAATCAGCTCCTCAATGGTTTCACCATCCTGCTGGGTAATAACCAGGCGCTGCTTGCCCTTGGTGTCTTTACCAAAACTGATGGTGCCTGTTGCTTAAGCCAGGATGGCAGGATCTTTTGGTTTGCGCGCCTCAAACAGATCGGCAACACGCGGCAGACCACCGGTAATATCACGGGTCTTACTGGACGCCTGCGGGATACGGGCCAATACATCACCCACGCCCACATCGGCGCCATCCATTACACCTACGATAGCTGCGGCTGGCAAGAAATAGTGTGCCGGTATTTTGGTACCCGCAATACAGAGATCCTCACCATTTTCATCGATCAGCTTGACCATTGGCCGCAGATCCTTGCCTGCAGCTGGCCGCTGCTTCGGATCAATAACCACAAGTGAAGAGAGTCCGGTAACCTCATCCACCTGACTCTGCACCGTTACACCATCTACAAAGTCATCAAACTTCAGCTTACCCGCCACTTCGGTAACAACCGGGTGCGTATGCGGATCCCAGTTTGCCACCATCTGGCCGCCGTCGACACTATCACCGTCACCGATCATCAGCGTAGCACCATAGGGCACCTTGTAGCGCTCACGTTCGCGGCCAACCTCATCAATCACGGTGACCTCACCTGAGCGCGATACCGCAACCAAATGCCCACTCTTGTGCTTCACAGTCTTGATGTTGTGCAGACGGATGCTGCCTTTTGATTTCACTTCAATGCTGTTAACCGCAGCAGACCGGGAGGCGGCACCACCAATGTGGAAAGTACGCATGGTCAGCTGTGTGCCTGGCTCACCAATAGACTGTGCTGCGATAACACCAACAGCCTCGCCCATATTGGCCGCATGGCCGCGCGCGAGGTCACGTCCATAACAGGCACTACAGACACCAACCCGGGAGTCGCAGGTAATGGCCGAACGCACCAGTACCTGATCCACGCCCGCCTCTTCCAGATTATCCACCCACTCTTCATCCAGCAGGGTGCCGCGCTCGCAAATCACCTCATAGCTGCCTGGTTTACAGATATCGGCACCAACAACACGACCCAGAATTCGTTCACGCAGAGGCTCTACGACGTCACCACCTTCAATCAGTGGTGTCATTATAACCCCTTTTTCGGTGCCACAATCCTCTTCCAGTACCACCATATCCTGCGCAACATCCACCAGACGACGGGTAAGGTAACCTGAGTTAGCCGTCTTCAATGCGGTATCCGCCAGACCTTTACGCGCACCGTGAGTAGAGATGAAGTACTGCAGCACGTCCAGCCCTTCGCGGAAGTTGGCTGTAATGGGTGTTTCGATAATAGAACCATCTGGCTTGGCCATCAGACCACGCATACCGGCAAGCTGACGAATCTGTGCTGCCGAGCCACGAGCACCGGAATCGGCCATCATATAAATAGAGTTAAACGAGTCCTGCTCAACCTCTTTACCTTCAGCGTCGATAACCAGATCCTTACCCAGCTTGCTCATCATGGCCTTGGCTACCTGGTCATTGGTGTGCGACCAGATATCCACCACCTTGTTGTAACGCTCGCCATTGGTTACCAGACCTGAGGCATATTGATTTTCGATCTCCTTAACCTCAATCTCAGCCGCCGCCAGAATGCCGCTCTTCTCATCCGGCACCGTCATATCATCCACGCAGATAGAGACACCCGAACGAGTAGCAAAGCGGAAACCGGTATACATCAGCTGATCAGCAAAGATAACCGTCTCTTTAAGACCAACGCGGCGGTAACAGGCATTGACCAGACCCGAAATCTCTCTTTTACCCAGCGCCTGATTGACCAGATCATAAGAGAGGCCATCCGGCAGAATCTCAGAGAGGATCGCACGTCCGACTGTCGTATCAACACGGCGGATAGTCTCTACCAGCTCGCCATCGTCATTTGCAATCACTTCACGGATGCGAACCTTGACCTTGGCCTGCAGCCCCACCTGGCGCGCCTCATAGGCACGATGCACCTCTTTAACATTGGAGAAGGCCATGCCCTCACCTTGAGCGTTGATGCAGTCGCGCGTCATAAAATAGAGGCCCAGCACAACATCCTGTGACGGCACGATAATAGGCTCACCATTGGCTGGTGAGAGGATATTATTGGTCGACATC
>JAJRZI010000020.1 GCA_024275295.1 Gammaproteobacteria bacterium
CCTCTACATGTTCCATCTCGGTTATCCGGAGGTCTCCGCCCGCTACAACGCCATCGGCAACTTCTCCCGCATTACCGAAGTGGCCACCCGTATCGCCAACCAATTGCCCAGTGAAGGCAACTCCGCCGCCTTCAAGGAGTTCGCCTGGCGTTTCGTCAACATCATTGCTCGCGCTCTGGTGGCGCTTAAACGTCGCCCTGACTACCAGCAGGTGCGTCGTTATATCAATGATATCGAACCCCTGTTCATGGAGTATGCCAAGGAACATCTGAGACAACATGGAGCTGAAGACTGGCAGGAGAAGATTGCTGAGATCTCCGCCAACATCAAGGAGCGCAACCTGCAGATGTCACTCCGTGGCCGCAACATGGAGGCCATTGCTCTGATGCGCCACCTGCAGGAGCAGGATCTCTATGATCCCGTACTGGACGGGCTGGTCTCCGCCTTCAAATACGACAAGACCTACTTCGACAAGATCGTAAGCTCCGTCGGGCCACTGATGGAGAAACTGACCACCGGCAAGATTGCCGAGCTGATCTCGCCAGACTACCTGGATGAGTCCGACTCCCGCCCCATTTTCGAATGGATGGATGTCATTCGCCGCAAAGGCATCGTCTATGTGGGCCTCGATGCCCTAACCGATACCACTGTTGCCAGTGCAGTCGGAAACTCCATGTTTGCTGACCTGGTCTCGGTGGCGGGCCATATTTATAAACACGGGGTGCAGGATGATCCCCAAAATCCGCTGCCAGCAAACAAAAATACCCTGCCCACAATCTCCATGCATGCCGATGAGTTCAATGAACTGATCGGAGAAGAGTTCATTCCTCTATTGAACAAGGCAGGTGGCGCCGGTTTCCAGGTTACCGCCTACACCCAAACCTGGTCGGATGTGGAAGCCCGCCTCGGCAACCGAGCCAAGGCGGGACAGGTGGCCGGTAACTTCAACACCATGATCATGCTGCGGGTCAAAGAGTTGGCTACGGCAGAGATGCTTACCGACCAACTGCCAAGGGTTGAGGTCTTCACCCTGATGAGTGTCTCCGGTGTGGATGACTCCTCCGACCCCGGCTCAGGGGTGGACTTCAAGTCCCGCAACGAAGACCGTATCAGCGTCTCCGAGGTGCCCATGCTGACCTCCGCAGAATTGGTAACTCTGCCCAAAGGCCAGGCTTTTGCCCTGCTGGAAGGCGGTCAGCTATGGAAGCTGCGTATGCCCCTCCCAGATCCACGCAATGATCCGGCCATGCCCGAGAGCCTGGCTGATATCGCCAATGAGATGGAGCGAACCTATATCACAAACGATCACTGGTACCGTGTCCCTGAAACCTGGTGGCATGCAGTGGCCGATGTGCCCGTAACAAACCAGCCGGAAAGCCCCAATGGCTGAGGCGGCCAATGATCCTCGCCGTACGGCTGTTCAGCAAGGTCTGTTCTCAAAGGGGCTGACCACAGTTAGTCAGGCCATCCAGTGGCTGATCTTCTCCCTACTCTTTTCGATCATCATCGAGTGGGCAGGTATGGTGCTCTGGTGGCCCGATGAAGGGCTCGATCACAGCCGCACAATGCTGGCCAAAGAGATTCACTATCTGGATACAGACTTTCGTGAAAGTATTGTGACTTCCGATCCATCACGCTTTGCCAAGCGGGTAGCCGACAAGACCTATCATTACCTGTTCGAAGTCACAGGGTTTGTGGATTTTATCCGGTGGGTCTCATCACCGCCTGTAGTCAATGAGCAAGGTGTTCGACCCACGCTCCACAGCATCTACCAGCCAATCGCCGAGTTTGTGATCGCCGCCATGCAAATAACCCAGGTGTTCTCGGTTCGCCTGGCAATCCTCACCCTGGCGATGCCTGTGTTCCTGTTATTCAGCCTGGTGGCGATGGTGGACGGCCTGGTTCAGCGGGATCTACGCCGTTGGAGAGGGGGCAGGGAGAGTTCCTTCGTCTACCACTATGCGAAGAAGGCGGTTCTGCCTCTCGTGGTGCTCTCCTGGGTGATTTATCTTGCGCTTCCGTTCAGCCTACATCCCTCCTTTGTTGTGTTGCCCTTTGCCACCTTGTTTGCGCTGACCGTGACAGTCACGGCGAGCACGTTCAAGAAATACCTGTAAGCGATGAACGGTCATCGGTAGTGCAGCAGGCTCAACTGATTTCTCCGGGTTAAAATTCATGAGCGTTGGTGATGATCAGATCATGTTCAATCTTTACAATTTCACCGTTGATGCACATGTCCCGTGCGATAGCTTTATAGTTGATATAGTAGCGGAGGTTTTCCGGTATTGTTGTGGTCTCTTCAATAAGCGCTTGAGCATAGTCTCTTGCCGTGCCGTAGTGGAGGCAGACCTCATCGTAACGGTTTAGTGCATTACCCAGACTCAAGCCCAGATCAAGCAGGAAGGAGATCCGGGTGGCATCACTTGTTGCCAGCTCTTCAAGCTCATCGAACCAGAGGGAGACTGTGTTCTGATCAATACAGGCGACGCTAAAGAGGCGGGGATGGTGGGTATCGCCATCGATGAACTGGATCTCCACCTCTTCAC
>JAJRZI010000021.1 GCA_024275295.1 Gammaproteobacteria bacterium
CGCCTCGGATTGAATTACAAATTTAATGACATGTTCTCTTTTGGTACGCGTCTGAGAACAGGTTCTGATAACAGCCAGCAATCACCTCACTGGACCATCAAGGATCTGGATGACGGAAACAACCATGGTGACAGGGACATCAATTTTGACAAATACTATATTAAAGGTAAATTTGGCAATACATCCGCCTGGGTTGGCCGGAACGGCTTCCCATTCTGGAAACAGAACGAGCTGTTCTGGGATGATGATGTCACCGTATTGGGCGCTTCAGGATCACATAAATTTGACCTTGGGAGTGACAGCCTGACCGCCAACCTGGGCTATTTCACCACACCTGCCGGTATGGATGATTTTTCCGGGACACTGGCAGCGGCGCAGCTTGTATACAAGCTCGGCAGCAGCCTGACGCTTGCCGGGGGTTATTTTGACATTAATGGGGATGGCAATGATAGCCAGGCGGGTCTGTTTCTGGGAGGAAACGGGGCACGGGATTACGAGATCTGGGTAGGTAACATCCAGTGGAATACAGCGGTTTCCGGTATTCCCGTCAGCCTGGGTGCTGATATCTATCATAACGCAGAAAATTACCCCTCAACCGATCTGAATAAGGATGAAACGGATGGATACGTTCTCCAGGCCAAGCTGGGTAAAGTGAAAAAGCGGGGCGATTGGCAGGCGGCGGTATACTATGCTGATCTGGAAAGATATGCAGTCAACAGCTCCTTCTCCCAGGATGACTGGATGCGCTGGGGTACAGCAACCCAGACACGCAGCAGTGGCTTTGACGGATTTGAGTACCGGCTGGTTTACGGCCTGCTCAATAATCTGAAAGTGGTTGCCCGCTACTATGATGTAGGGGCCAATGAAAAAGTGGCCAGTGGCAACAACCAGGAAGACGGAAACGCTTCCGTATCGATTTCAACTACACATTCTGAAAGCCTCATTGAGGCTTAATGTGCAAAACGGGATCTTCGGATCCCGTTTTGCACAAAGATCACACAGGCATAAAAAATACCAAAATACAGCCGCAATGAGGTGCAGAAAGCCACATTTGCGCCTGCCCCGGATACTAAAACACCCCGCCCCAGACGACACCTGTTGTAATTTTGCAACATAATTGCCAAGTGTGGTTTTTTTGTAAAAAAGCTATTGCCGATCCTGAATGTTTGATATAGACTCTGGCTGTCTGAATATAAGTCTGACAATTAGTTACATAATATTCGCTGAATAATTTGAGGAGATGACCTGTGATGTCACCTAAACAACCTAAGGGGCTATTGAGCCTTTCAATTGCCGCCGCGCTTTCCCTCTCCGGGCTTGCACTCTCCACCACCGTAAATGCAGATGCCTTTACCGACGCCCTCACCGGCGGCAAGGTCAAGATGGATGTACGTCTTCGCTACGAAGATGTGCAAGATGACAGCTCTGCAAAGGATGCGGATCTCACCACCATCCGCACCCGCTTGGGCTATCAGACTGGAAGTGTCTCCGGGTTTGACGCCTATGTTGAGATGGAAAACACCACCGCCCTTGGCGACATCGATGCCAAGACCGCCGGCACAAATGGTTGGGGCGCAGGCAACGCTGCCTACTCCGTAATTGCCGATCCTGAAGGGACCGAGCTGAACCGCTACTGGTTGGGTTATAACGGCCTGGCAGACACCGTTGTCCGGGTTGGCCGCCAACGCATCATATACGACAACGCCCGTTTCATCGGCAACGTCGGCTGGCGCCAGAATGAGCAGACCTATGACTCTCTGACCCTGGTCAACAAGTCCCTGAAGGACACCACCATCTCCTACGCCTTTATCACTGAGGTTAACGGGATCAAGGGTCAGAATGTAGATATGGATTCACACCTGATCAACATTGGCTACACCGGCCTTGGCTTCGGCAAACTCACCGGCTACGGTTATTTTCTTGATTATGACAAGACCGCATCCGGAGCCCAACTAGCATCTCAAAAGACATTGGGCTTGCGTTTCAATGGCGGCACCGATGTAGGTAATGGCGTCAAGCTGCTCTACACCGCTGAATATGCCCAGCAGGACGATTACAAAGATGGCGCAAACACCATCAATTATGACTATGGGCTAGTCAAACTTGGCGTTAGCGTTGCCGGCATCACCGCCGTTGCAGGTTACGAACAGCTGGAAGGTGACTCAAGCGGTGCATTTCAGACCCCTCTGGCCACCCTGCATGGCCAGAACGGCTGGGCTGACATGTTCCTTACCACTCCAGCTAATGGCCTTGAAGATCGCTCCATCGCCCTTAGCACCAAGGTTGTTGGCATCAAGCTGAAGGCCGTCTATCATGACTACCAGGCTGAGACTGGAAGCGTGGACTATGGCGACGAGCTGGACCTCGTAGCAGTGAAGAAGTTCGGCAAGAACTACACTGTATTGGCCAAGTACGCAACCTTCGACGCCGACAGCCAGTGGACTGGCAAAGCTGACAAGGACAAATTCTGGCTCCAGGCCGGATTCAAGTTCTAAGCAACTGCTTGAAACTTAAGTTGAAAAACGGGGCCTTCGGGTCCCGTTTTTGTGTACGCCCCGCATAGACATGAACCTATGGAGTAGACACTTTCTCCAGAACCGTTGCCGATGTTTGAAAATATAGCCAGGATAGGGGGGATACCCTTATAATGCGCTCACGAAAAATGCATGAATAACTAACGGGTGATGAATTTAGTTTTCCTTCAGCCTTGTCAGCTGAGCTAGATTGAGGAGATCAACAGTGATGTTACCAAAACAACCCAAAGGGCTATTGAGCCTTTCAATTGCCGCCGCGCTCTCCCTCTCCGGGCTTGCGCTCTCCACCACCGTAAATGCAGATGCCTTTACCGACGCCCTCACCGGCGGCAAGGTCAAGATGGATGTACGTCTGCGCTACGAAGATGTGCAAGATGACAGCCTTAAAAAGGATGCGGATCTCCTTACCGTCCGCACCCGTCTGGGCTATCAGACCGGCAGCTTTTCAGGATTTGACGCCTACGTTGAGATGGAAAACACCACTGCCCTTGGCGACAAAGATGCCTTCACTGGCACTGGCACTAATCAATGGGGTAATAACAACACCACCTACTCCACGATTGCAGACCCCGAGGGAACCGAGCTAAACCGCTACTGGCTGGGCTATAACGGCATCGCCAACACAGTGGCCCGAATTGGTCGGCAACACATCAAGCTCGACAATGACCGCTTCATCGGCAACGTCGGCTGGCGCCAGAATGAGCAGACCTATGACTCCTTCACCCTGACCAACAACTCTCTCAAGTGCACCAAATTCTTCTATGCCTACCTCTCTGAGGTCAACTGGATCTTTGGGCAGAATGTCGATATGGACTCACATCTGATCAACGTCAGCTACAGCGGCCTGAGCTTTGGCAAGATCACCGGCTACGGCTATTTTCTTGATTTTGACAAGACGGCGAGCGGCAAGGAGGCCCAATCCCAGAAGACATTGGGCCTGCGTTTCAAAGGAGCCGCTGACGTAACCGACAAGGCCACGCTACTCTTTATGGCCGAGTATGCCCAGCAGGATGACTACAAAGACGGCGCGGACGGCTCTGCCATGTTTAGCCATACAATGGACGGCGCCAGTTCTGACATCGATTATGACTACAAGCTGCTGAAACTGGGCGTTAAGGTCGCTTGCATTAAGGCCGTGGCTGGCTATGAAGCATTGGAAGGCGACGCAAACGGCGCATTCCAAACCCCGCTGGCCACGCTGCATGGCCAAAATGGTTGGGCTGATATGTTCCTCACCACACCCGATTATGGTCTTGAGGATCGTTCCCTCACCCTCAGCAGCAAAATTGGCGGTATCATGCTGAAGGCAGCCTATCATGACTACGAAGCCGAGAGCAGCGGTCGCGCTACCGGCAGCAACTATGGCAACGAGTGGAATCTCGTAGCAAAGAAGAAGTTCGGCAAACACTACACCGTGCTAGCCAAGTACGCGAGCTATAGTGCAGATGACTATAAGAGCGACATGGATAAATTCTGGCTGCAGGCTGGGGTCAAATTCTAAGCAACGGCTTGACACTTCAACCATAAAAAACGGAGCCTGAAGGCTCCGTTTTTATCTGCGCCTCGCAAAGGCAAGCATATCAAATGCTATTGCGTAGGACATCAAACCTCCTTTTCACCACTCTAATATATACACCTCGACTCACCGCAAATCCTATCTGGGTGCGACACTATGCCGCATTTCAAAAGCGCAGCAGCTCCGCTACTCTTCCCAGTTCAACATTTATAGGGTTTATCCGCCTGGGGGAAAGCACCTTGAAAAGAAGAGCTATCTTGATTGCTGCGGGATTTTGCATGCACATCTTCAGTATCACAGCTCAAGCGTATGTGGGGCTGTGTTGTGGCAAGTGTGGCGGCAACATGCCGATGAACATCCCAGGGGGCGGGGTGCCAGAGACAAAAGAGTTTCGCATAAAGGCCAGTACCATGTTTATGCAGATGAAGGGGCTACAGGATCGGGGGGACAACCTCTCCTCCAGTGACCTGCTCGGCATGCCGGCCATGGGCAAGTTCATGGCCGTACCGACCCGCATGGATATGCGGATGTTCAACCTCACCCTGGGGTACAGTTTTTCGGATGATTTTTTTGGCGGTGTGATGTTGATGCACAAGGAGAACCGCATGGATATGAAATTCAACTCCGCAATGCAGGGCTTGACAGGAGTAAGCGGATTTACCATGGAGTCCTCCGGGATCGCCGACACCATGCTCATGGGCAAGTATCGCCTCTTTGCCGATGACCCGCTCATCCCTACCCGTCAGGTATCACTCTTCTTTGGCCTGAGTCTGCCCACCGGCTCCATCGACAAAAAGAACAGCAACCACCCCTTGGCCATGCGTCAGAGCGAACAGCTCCCGTATGGCATGCAACTGGGTTCAGGCACCTTCGACCCCAGCCTCGGCATTCTCTATCAGGCATCCAGCTCACCCTACTGGTGGGGAGCAAATGCCCTCTATACAGCGCGGCTCTATGATAACGACCGTGACTACCGACTGGGCAATGAGCTAAAACTTGATCTCTACAGCATGTACCAGTTCCGCTATGATCTGCTAGGACAGATTCAACTCAATGGCAAGCACTGGGGACGCATTAGAGGCGAGATGGATGAATCGAGTACAGGCGAGTCAGGACACGCCACGAAGAATGACCCCAACTCCCCTTTTATGACCCCTCTGTGGGATACCGACAACTACGGCGGCAGCTCTCTGATGGCCACACTGGGCCTGCAGTGGCAGCCTGCCCCACTGCATATTATCGATTTCAATATAGGCATCCCGCTCTATCAGCGGCTCAACGGCCCACAGCTCGAAGAGAAGTACCGGGTAATGCTGACCTGGTATATGGAGATCCCCACCTCGGGCAGTATCCGCCACATCAAGCATAAGACGAAACCGAGCCGTCTGGGCTTTTGATTCATCAAGACCCGCGAGGAAAGCTGTTGTGAAAAACGCACTGATCTTACTAGCATCTCTTATAGGCGCAGCCGCTACCGGCTGTGCAACCGGGCCAACATCCATCCCTGACGCCAGCTCAGCTGGCGCACGACTATATGTCAGCAAATGCGGCGCATGCCATTCCCTCCCCCACCCAAAGCGCAACAGTTATCGTGAGTGGCAGCACCTGCTGGAACTCATGCAGCAGCGTATGGCTGAGCAGAAAATGCCTGCATTAACCGGAGAGGAGAAAGAGGTACTACTGGGGTATCTACAGCGTCATGCCCGGTAGCGATATTTTGACCAGGATGAAGGGGATTTTTCTGGCTTTAATTCTTCTGTCCGGCGGCCAAATAGCCTTTGCCGCAGATCTTTTCACCGACATGGATGTAAAAACACCCAAAGTCCGCATGGAAGCCCCCGCCTTTGCTCTGCCGGATCTCAATGACCATGAGATGCAATTGTCCGATTTCAAGGGCAAAGTGGTGCTGCTCAATTTCTGGGCCACCTGGTGCGCCCCCTGTCGCGAGGAGATGCCGGGCATGCAAGCCCTGTGGGAAAAAACCAGGGCGAAAGGCTTCGTTATCCTCGCTGTGGCTGCCGACCGTGGCAGTAAAAAACAGGTCGCAGCCTTTGCCCGGGAACTTGCATTGACCTTTCCCATTCTGCTCGACCCTGACGGCAAAGTTCGAAACCGCTATGAGGTGGAGATGCTGCCCATGAGTTACCTGATTGGACGGGATGGCCGAATCTCAGGCCGGGTCATCGCCAGCAAGGCATGGGCAAGCCAGGAGGCCTTTGCCCTTATTGATCATCTGCTTCACCAGGATGAACTAAATATCCCAGAATAGAGACAGGCATAAAATATACCGTGGAAAGCACTTCCTGCAGAGAGACCTTATCTCTATAATTAGCGCGTTAACTGTAACAAAAAGAGCTATGCCCCCGTAGCTCAGCTGGATAGAGCATCCGCCTCCTAAGCGGAAGGTCACACGTTCGAATCGTGTCGGGGGCGCCATTTCTCACCCATCGCCTGCCACAAACACCAACCGGCTCAATTAATCTAGCCCGAAACCGGCCAGAGTGGTTTACAATTGCCCTCTTTCACCCCCAATCCACAATCTACTCCATGCCTATTCTTACCCTGAACAATCTGCAGCTGAGCTTCGGTGGCCCGCTGCTGCTGAACAACGTCAACCTCAGCATCGACCGTGGTGAGCGGATCTGTCTGCTTGGACGTAACGGTGCGGGCAAATCCACGCTGATGAAACTGATTGCCAGTGAGCTTAAGCCAGATGACGGCGAGATGGTTGTGGAGAAGGGGTCGTGCATTGTACGTCTGACCCAGGAGGTACCCGCAGGTATCGAAGGCTCGGTATTTGATGTGGTCTCCAGCGGTTTGGGGGAGGCCGGTGAGTTGGTGCGAGAATACCATCACATCAGCACACAACTCTGCAATGATTGCAGTGAAGCGCTACTGGAGCAGCTCTCCCGTGTGCAGCATAAGCTGGAGGCCGCCGATGGCTGGCAGATGGAGCAGCGGGTGGAGTCTGTGATATCCCGCCTGAGCCTGGACGCCGATATTGAGTTTGCCGCCCTCTCCGGCGGACTCAAACGTCGTGTGCTGCTGGCGCGGGCCCTGGTGCTGGAACCGGATCTGCTGCTGCTGGATGAGCCAACCAACCATCTGGATATTGCCTCCATTGAGTGGCTGGAGGAGTTCCTGCTCGGCTATGGCGGCAGCCTGCTGTTTATCACCCATGACCGCATGTTCCTGCGCCGCCTAGCCACCCGTATCCTGGAACTGGATCGCGGCCAGCTGACCGATTGGCCGGGGGACTTCGACAACTTACTGCGCCGCAAAGAGGAGATGCTGAATGCAGAGGAGAAGGAGAATGCCCGCTTCGATAAAAAGCTGGCGCAGGAGGAGGTCTGGATACGCCAGGGCATCAAGGCTCGACGCACCCGCAATGAGGGGCGTGTGCGCGCCTTAAAGGCCATGCGGGATGAACGTAGCCAACGGCGTGAACGCACCGGCCAGGTGAGGATGGGAGTTCAGAGTGGCGAGCGATCAGGCAAGCTGGTGGTTGAGGTTGAAAATGTGGATTATGCCTGGGATGGCGACCCTATCATCAAAGATCTATCCACCACCATCATGCGTGGTGACAAGATCGGCATCATCGGCCCCAATGGTTCTGGCAAGAGTACACTGCTCGGTCTGCTGTTGGGCAAACTGCAACCGAAAAGTGGAAATATCAAACTGGGCACCAAGGTAGAGGTGGCCTATTTTGATCAGCTGCGCAGTGCACTGGATGAAGATAAATCAGTACAGGATAACGTCGGCGGTGGCAGCGATAAGGTGACCATCGACGGTAGAGAGAAACACATCATCAGCTATCTACAGGATTTTCTGTTTACCCCTGAGCGTATCCGCACCCCGGTACGTGCCCTCTCAGGTGGTGAGCGCAACCGGCTGCTGCTGGCCAAGCTCTTCACCAAGCCCTGCAATGTATTGGTCATGGATGAACCGACCAATGATCTGGATGCCGAAACGCTGGATCTGTTAGAGGAGCTGCTGCTGGGCTATGAAGGCACCCTGCTATTGGTCAGCCATGACCGTGCCTTTCTCAATAACGTCGTCACCAGCAGCCTGGTATTTGAGGGCAATGGCCAGGTCAATGAATATATTGGTGGTTATGATGACTGGCTGCATCAACGCAGGCACGAGACAGCTGCAAAACCCAAAACCAGGAAAAATGAGGCCGCCCAGTCTAAACCCAAGGCTGCCCCACAGAAGCTCAGTTATAAAGACCAACGGGAACTGGAGAGTCTGCCCAAACTAATTGAAACATTGGATGCAGAGCTGGAGTCCATCCAGGCCGAAATGGCTGATCCCGGTTTTTATAAGCGTGATCAGGCTGAGGTTGCTGCAACCAATGAACACATGACTGAAGTGGAAGAGCGACTCAACACAGCCTATGCGCGATGGGAGGAACTGGAGGGGTAAAAGTAAAACCGCTCTACTCTTCCGACTCCTGAAAAAGCTTATAACCCGGCCAACACACACCTCAAAATGCCATAATCATACTTCTCATCCAGGGCCTCATAGGTAGGTTTCAGGGGGCCATCCTTTTCGGCATCGAGCATCTCTAGGGCATTAACAATCTCTGCATATTGAGCATCATCCAGCGGCAATACCTCACGGGAGTTCAAACAACCCGCTGCCACCGCTTCAGCCAGATGGACGTAGATGGTGGAGGACTTGAGATTGCGCTCCCGAGCAATGGCCTCTGCATCTTTGCCCTGCTGATGCAGGGCCAGGGTCTCATTGACCGTATCACTCAGGTTGTTGTCGAGTAGTTCAGGCAGGGGATATTTGGCAATCTCTTTCAGAAACTGCTCTCCGTAGTGTTTGAGCTTCTGCTCACCCACGCCGGATATGTAGCGCATGGTCTCCAGTGTTGCGGGACGGGTTCGGGCCATCTCAGTCAGGGTCGTATCATGAAAGATGACATAAGGCGGCACGCCCTGTTCCTGGGCAAGGCTGAGGCGTAGCGCACGTAGCGCCTCAAACAGGGGTTCATCAATGGTGCGGAGATCCTGCTGCTTGCGGGCACTCTTCTCCTTTTTAATCTTTTCCGGCTTGGTGATCTTGCGCAGCTCCAGTCTTTGTTCTCCACGCAGCACAGGGCGGCATTTCTCAGTAAGTTTGAGCGCGCCATAACCATCGACATCCACACTGAGATAACCCTGGGCAATGAGCTGACGGAAGATGCTGCGCCACTCCACACCCGTGTGCTCATCACCAATGCCGTAGGTGCTGATCTGGTCATGCCGGTTCTTGCGGATACGTTCATCATCCTTGCCGGTGAGCACGTCAATAATGTAGTTGACCCCAAAGCGCTGGTTGGTGCGATATACGGTGGAGAGCGCCTTTTGCGCCGCAACAGAGCCATCCCAGGTTTGGGGCGGGTTGGTGCAGTTATCACAGTTTCCACAAGGCGCTGCCAGCGTCTCACCAAAGTAGGCCAACAGGGATTGGCGACGGCAGCTGATGAGTTCACACAGCCCCAGCATCGCCTCCAGTTTTTGCAGCGCAATACGTTTGAACTGCTCATCGGCATCACCCCCCTGCATCATCTGGCGCAGGGTGATGACATCCTGCAGCCCGTAGGCCATCCAGGCATCGGCAGGCTTGCCGTCCCGCCCGGCACGGCCGGTCTCCTGATAGTAGGCCTCGATACTCTTGGGTAGATTGAGATGGGCCACAAAGCGCACATCCGGCTTGTCGATCCCCATGCCGAAGGCAATGGTGGCGACAATAATCACCCCCTCATCACGCAGGAAACGCTCCTGGTGGTGCTGCCGCATCTCACTGGTCAACCCGGCGTGATAGGGCAGAGCTACCCGCCCCTTGGCGGCAAGCCAGTGGGCGATGCTCTCGGTCTTTTTACGTGACAGACAGTAGATAATACCGGCATCCTGCGGATGTTCACGCTGGATAAATCGCCACAGCTGCTCTTTGGCATTCTGCCCTTCACTGACGGCATAATGAATATTGGGCCGGTCAAAGCTGTTGAGAAATACTGTTGCCTGTTGCAGATTCAGCTGGGTGATAATCTCACCGCGGGTGCGCTGATCTGCGGTTGCAGTCAGAGCAATCCGTGGCACATCGGGGTAACGCTCATGCAGAATGGAGAGCTGCTGGTACTCCTTGCGAAAGTCATGCCCCCACTGAGAGACGCAGTGGGCCTCATCAATCGCAAACAGGGCAATCCGGGTTCGATCCAGCAGGCCGAGCATGCGCTCTGTCATCAGCCGCTCAGGAGCGATGTAGATGAGATCCAGCCCCCCATCCAGCAGGGTCTGCTCTATCTGCTGCTGACTGATCTGATCCAGGGTGGAGTTGAGGAAGGCTGCCCGGATACCCAACTGCCGAAGTGCATTAACCTGATCCTGCATCAGGGCGATCAGCGGCGAAATCACCACACCCACCCCATCACGCACCAGGGCTGGAATCTGATAACAGAGGGATTTGCCGCCACCCGTAGGCATCAGGGTAAAGGCATCCTGCCCATCCAGTAGCGACTGGATAATATCCGCCTGATTATGCCGGAATTCACTATAGCCGAAGGTGGTTTTCAGGATTTTCTGAGCACGTTGCATGGTGTCGTACTTTACCATCAAAATCCTGATGGGTTTATCTGCGAATGATGCTCAGCTCATATTGAAACAGCCGCCTATAGTCACCCTTCTCCAGGTAGTTTATAGTTTAGGGTTTTTAACCTTTTGGAGTTTGCGCATGACTCAAGCAAAAATTGGCAACATTGTCACCGTTCACTACACTGGCACTTTGGATGACGGCACACAATTCGACTCATCTCAAGGCGGAGAGCCTTTTGCAGTCACCCTGGGTCAAGGCGAGGTAATACCTAGCTTTGAGAAGGGACTGGAAGGCATGTCCATTGGTGAAAAAAAATCCATCCGCATCGAGGCGGTAGACGCTTATGGCGAATTTCACGAAGGGCTTGTCAATGAACTCGACAGAAGTGAAATTAACTTAGACCAGGAACTGCACATCGGCATGGAGATTCAGGCATCCACACAGGATGGCAATACATTCATGCTGGTCATAAAAGAGCTGAATGGTGACAAGGTAATACTGGATGGCAATCACCCGCTGGCAGGCCAGGCCCTGAACTTTGATCTGGAATTAATTGATATCAAATCAATATAAATTACTCATCTAACGCGTGACCAATGCCTCTCTTAGTTGAGCCAGTCTGACCAGATGATTCTTCTCTTCCTGGATAATCTCATCAATATGATCCCGCCCCTCATCCATCACCCGCTCTCTTAATTCATAATAAAAGAGGATGGACTCTTTTTCTGCATTAATCGCAATATCTGTGGCCTCAATATCACTGACAATGCTTTGAACAAGCTTATCAACATTGACATCGGCGTTAAAGATACGCGTGGACACAAAGGCATTAAGGTAGTTGCAATATTCTGCCTCATCCGTGTGGCTCAGCTCTATGGGGGGCAGATCATTAAGCAGGCGTTGAAAGGTGTTTTTATGCTCAGCCTCCTCTTGTGCAAGAAATGTAAAAATATTTCGAGCTCTTTTGTCCTTGGCCCTGTCGGCCATTGCCTGATAAAAGGCAAGCCCATTTTTTTCTGTCTCAACTGCCATCGTTACAATTTCAGATGCCGTAAATAGTACGCCCATAAGATCTTCCTTTCGTAATGCATGCTCTAATAATAGGATGCTGACACTTCACAACGATTATTCAATGTCTTAGTGATGAGATCAATAGAGATATTCTACCCAAAATCCGCAATTGATTGTGGATCTTGGGAGTATCCGCCCCTGACAAACAGCACGATTTCAGCCATAATCCCTGCCCTTTTTCCTTCAAGGATATACATTCCATGTGGTTCAAAAACCTGCGCCTGTATCGTCTCACCAAACCCTTTGACCTCTCTCCAGAGCATTTGCATGAACAGCTTGCTGAGAAAATATCCCGCCCCTGCGCAGGCCTAGAACCATCCACCTACGGATGGACAGCACCATTAGGCCGCAACAGTGAACTACTGACTCATGCCGCCAATGGCTACATTATGATCTGCACACGCAAGGAAGAGAAAATATTGCCAGCTGCCGTAGTCCGAGAGATTCTGGCAGAAAAAGTAGCCGTCATAGAGGATGAGCAGGCCCGCACACTGCGCCGCAATGAGAAGGAGGAGTTACGCCAGGAGATATTGGTGGATCTATTGCCCAAGGCCTTTAGCAAATCCAGTCGCACCTATGCCTACATTGACCCCAAAGCCAGCTGGCTGGTTGTCGATGCCGCCAGTGCATCAAAAGCGGAAGAGCTGGTATCCCTGTTACGCGAAACACTGGGCACACTGCCCGCTGCTCCACTCAGTGTACACAGCGCCCCGGCCAGCATCTTGACCAACTGGCTGAACGGCCTGGCTGTACCTGCAAATTATGTCATTGAGGATCAATGTGAGCTGCGTGATCCCAACGCAGAGGGAACCGTCATTCGCTGCACTAAACAGGATCTGTTATCCGATGAGATTCAGGCTCACCTAAAAGCAGGCAAGCAGGCCACCAAACTGGCCATAGAATGGCATGAACATCTTACTTGCATACTGTGTGACGACCTTTCAATTAAGCGTCTGCGTTTTCTCGACATCATACAAGAGAGCGCTGCAGATGAAGCCGTGGATGAAGCCAGCCGCTTTGATGCTGACTTTGCCCTGATGACGTTAGAGCTATCCCGTTTTATCCCCTCAGTGATCGATGCCTTTGGTGGCGAAGATAGGACATCACTGACTTGACAGAGCCAACTCAAGAGGTTTTTTTATCGCGACCGAATGTCACATCCAAGTAATGCACCCTGTTGCTATGCGGCAATTTATTGAAGCGCGGGTGTCTCACCCGCATAATGCAGGCGAGACACTCGCGCTCCCAGTAACATACAACCTCTTAAATATATGCGTTACAGCTGTATCCGACCTACTGCTGGTCAACAAAACCATCATCCCGCTCAAATCCATCATTCTGCTCAAATCCATCATTTCGCCCGAAGCCATCGTCTTCCTGACCAAAATCATCGAACTGTTTATCAAAAAAATCGTCTGATGAATCTAACATTCCGCCATGGCTATTCTTTTCAGCCAAGTGGCGCAGAAAAGCCAATATATCCTCCATATCACCATCTGAAATAGTGGGATGGCGTGGACACTTACCTGCATTATAATAATTTTTACGGGTTGGATCTTTATACACTTCGCGGATATTAGCAGCCAATTCATCATCTGATTTGGTTAGTCTATTCCACTCAACAGAAAAGTCTGGTGCCATTCCATTATTACCGTGGCCATCAGCTCCATGACACATAGCACAGCGTTTGGAGAAATAAACCTTACCTTGTGACACACTACCAAACACACTGCTGGTTCCTGCTACAGATATACCACTCCACGACACAACCAGCACAAGAACCATAAACAATACATATCTCATCCAGCACCCCCACCCGTCATTGTTAATCAACTTGATATCCTTCAAAGCCTATAGGAATCAGAACCCATAGTTTCGCTGTAACTCACCCTCACGACCCGTACCAACACCAGAAATGACAGGCGTTGTCACCCCCACCTGCATCGTAATAACAGGCGCTCCACCTGTTTTATAGCCTGAAAAACGGGCGCCCAATATACCATCACCATCCTGATCACTAACATGACTGATAAACTCCTCAATCGATGCAGCAAGTTTCTCAACACCACCATCTCTTAAACGGACATACAAATCATCTATCTCATTTTCAATATAATATTCTGGTTGATGCACTTCACCTGTCGCCGGCCCTTCACTTTGCAATAGCCCCGAGTTTTTCAGAACCACTTCAATGTAGTTTTTCGTATACTTATTCACATCAATAACACCAGGCATCACTGCATCCATTCTCCGCAACCACTCTAACACCATCGCAAAAGAGGCACCTGTATAGGTTGATACTTTAAGACCTGCAGACAGACGGTATACCTTGGCTACTTCAGACCAGAATACCTTGTGCATCGCTTTAAACTGTTTTTCAGCTAAAGCCTTATAACGACCATCACCCACAATATTTTCCGCCACAAGCATAATGGATATATAAGAGATGGCATTGGAAAACTCCCGCATTAATCCGGTTATATGTGCATCATTTTTCAGCATATAACCACGGGGTATTTCATTTTTTCCTCCCTGTGCTTTTTTTATAAAGGCAGCTTGAGAGAGGGTATATTTATGCACTTGATCCTGCAGATTGGCATCATCCGGGAATACTGAAGCAAGCTTATCCAATACATTGATAACACGATTGATGTCATCAATAACAATACGATTACCAATACCCTTATTGGGCTGATAGCTACCCGCAAAACTTCCCGTCACTGTATCAAAATGTTCTGTTCCAATAGTTGTAAAAACGACATCTATTGCACGGCGCACCAGCGCACGCCAATCATCCAGTTTTCTCCCCTCCACCTCCCCATTGACCATGAAGGGCTTCATCAAAGCATCATTAGCTAACAGTTCATATAAATAGAGTAATCCTTCCAACAAAGATGCCTGGGAAGAGAGTCTACTCACATCACTTTTTACTTCCCAACCCTTTTGATCTATTGGCAACTTAAGCTGGTTCGGTACATACGTATCTTCACCGATAGGGCCAAGTGAATCTCTTCAAACTTTTTTTCCAGCGGGTGCACCTAATGCCTTAGGCATTGGTGCCAGCAGCATCTTTACGCCTCGCTCACTCTCCTTGCCTTTTATGTTTTTTTCACCCCCTGCTGCTTGTATATCCTTTGATTCTGAAATCCATTGTTTTTTCAGGAAAAGCTGTTGGGTTAAGATATCCAGCTCCTGAAGCGCTGAAGCCAGTATCATAGGGAGATATTCTTTCCCTGCCTGCGACTGATCAATAGTGATTATCAACGCTTTCGCAGTCAATGAGAGACCAATTGAACCCGGTGTAACTACATCCGCAAACAGATCATCCCGCCATTTTAATGTACTCAGATTATTGAAATCAGGCACCTCTTTATAAGCGGGGAAACTGTTCAGATAAATCACGCTGATAGGCTCTCCTTTACCCGTCCAGTTTTTCAGTGGCAACCCCATTGTAGAGTCACGTATTATTGCCACCATACCTTCACGCACCAGGGCAACGACATCCTTCCAATACGGGTCATTTTCTGCCGCTTTACTACTCCACAGCAGAAGCTCTCTGTAAGCCGCCATGGCATGCAACGGTGAGAATCTACGATCAATCAGACTGCGCTTGATTGTGTTGATATCGTTAGCAATCAGTACATTTTTTATCCGGGTCATCAGCACGTCGCGCTGCAGGTCAAAAGGCAACTTTTTTTCAGCCTGTGCCGCTGCCGGAAACGTAAGCAAAAAAAGCATACCGAGTAAAAATAGCTGCTTTTGATAAGCCTTTCTCATATCACAAACCTTTATCATCAGGATTCACACCACTCTATGTGTTTACTCAACCGCTTCGGCAGACAACAGCTGCAGTGATACCTATTCACTTTTGAAGCTATTAAATTCTGAAAAATTCTGGAATAACCATCCCACTGCGATCGCTTTTTTATCTTTAAACAGGCGCACTTTTACCGCAGGATTC
>JAJRZI010000136.1 GCA_024275295.1 Gammaproteobacteria bacterium
GCGCCAAATACCGACAGCATATCCTGTAACGATTCACTTACCCGGTGGTTTGATTCATAAAAAACCAGGGTGCAGTGCTCGTGCTTCAGGCGCTGTAGCCGCTCACAGCGGGCGGATTTGGTGCGGGGCAGGAACCCTTCGAACAGGAAGCGGTCAGAAGGTAGACCTGCGGCTGAGATGGCGCAGATAGCGGCGCTGGGGCCAGGTACGGGGGAGACACGGATGCCCTGCTGATGGCACTCTCGTACCAGCGGAAACCCCGGGTCACTGATCAGCGGGGTGCCAGCATCGGAGATCAGCGCAATGGAGTGATTGTCCTGCAGGCGCTTTAGAATATCGTGCATGGCCTCCCGCTCATTGTGCTCATGCATTGCCATCAGCGGGGTTTTGATCCCAAAATGCCGCAGCAGAGGTCTGCTGTGACGGGTATCCTCCGCAGCGATCAGGTCAACTGCTTTCAGGATATTCACTGCACGCGGTGAAAAATCCTCCAGATTGCCGATGGGTGTTGCCACCACATAGAGTACGCCTTTTTCGATTGACACTTTTCACTCCACACAAGATACTCGCTACATCGTGCCTGCCTTGACCAAACCATGCAACTGACTAATCGAATACTCGCAACAACCCTGCTTTGTGCCTTATGGCTAACAGGTTGTGTTGCCCCTCAACTGCCAACGGTATTAAAGCCTGATGAGAAGCCGGTCGTCAGTCCGCCCGTTTCGCCTGTGCCCCAGGCAGAGCTGGATCGGGCCACCGAGCTGGAGCTGATGGGTGACTATGTTGCTGCTGCTGCACTCTACCAGAGCCTGGCGGCGCGTATGCCGCCGCCCTACCGTCAGGATCTGCAGCTTCAGGCGGTGGCAAGTTTTCTGCTGGCGCAGGATACAGAATCAGCCGCCCGGCTGTTGGCGCAAACAGATGTTACGGGGCTGCCTCCGGTATTCGATCTGCGCAAACGCATGCAGGCCTCCGAGCTGGCGATAGGCAATGGCAGGCTGAAAGAGGCCTTTGCATTGTTGCAAGAGACGCTGCCAGTGGATACCTCCATAGATCTCCAGCAGCGTTATCACCGGCAGCGGGCGCAGATACTGCGGCTTGAAGGCAATCTGCTGGAGAGCGCCCGTGAGCTTGGGCTGCTGGATCTGCTGATCAGTGATCCAGCGGCGCGTCTGCATAACCAGCAGGCCATACTACAGACCCTGACCACCCTGACGGATGATGTTCTGAGGCGATTTCAGCCTGATCCTCCCGGTATACAGGGTGGCTGGATGGAGCTGGCGCGTATAATCAAGGGTTACGAAGGTGATCCCGCCAGCACCCGGCTTTTCCTGACGCAATGGCGCAACCGCTTTCCGGCGCACCCGGCCTATCCCGCACTGCTGGAAGGGTATCATCAACGACTGCAGACACAGTACCGGCAGGTCAAGAATCTGGCCATTATGCTGCCGCGATCAGGGGGGCTTGCGGGTGCAGCCACTGCGCTGCAGAATGGTTTTATGGCCGCCTATTATCAGCTGCCGCCTGAAAAACGGCCACAGCTGCGTTTCTACGATAGCAGCAATGCGGCGGATGCCTGGCCGCTCTATCGACAGGCGGTGGATGCCGGTGCCGATATGGTTGTCGGCCCGTTGAATAAGAGTGCTGTCTCACAGCTGGCGCGGGCGGGAGAGCTGGAGATTCCCGTGCTGGCGCTGAACCAGATACCACCTCAGATGGGGCAGCCAGAGAATCTGTTCCAGTTTGGCCTGTCACCTGAGGATGAGGCTCGGCAGGTGGCAGAACGCGCCTGGCAGGATGGGTTGTCACAGGCACTGGCCATTGTCCCCGAAGGCCCATGGGGGGAGCGTATCCTCAACAGCTTTCGTGAACGTTGGGAGATGCTGGGCGGTATCCTGCTGGAATCCCAGAGTTACGATGCCAAGGGACGGGATTTATCCAAACCGATATTGACCCTGCTGGATATTGATGAAAGCAAGGCGCGCCGTCGTGAGATACAGCGCATCCTGATTGAAAATGTAAAATATGAGCCGCGTCGCCGGCAGGATGTTGATCTTGTCTTCTTTGCGGCAAAACCCAAGATAGCGCGCCAGATTCGCCCGCTGTTGCAGTTCTATCGTGCGGCAGATATTCCGGTCTACGCCACGTCGCATGCCTATGCCGGAACCCCGGATGCCGGGAAGGATCGCGATCTGGAGGGGTTGAAGTTCCCTGATATCCCCTGGCTGCTGGCCGGTGAAAAAGGGAATCGTCTCTCTCAGGATGCACTGGCGGCGGTATTTCCGGATGCCAAGCGCAGGTATCAGCGGCTCTATGCTATGGGGATTGACAGCTTCAATCTGCTGCCACATCTGGAGCGGCTCAAGGCCAGCCCGTGGGAGACGCTGGATGGGCAGACCGGAAACCTCTATCTGGATGAGATCAATCAGGTGCACCGGCGCCTGATGTGGGCGCAGATACGCAAAGGTGTGCCCTATGTACTGGGATATGCACCACGCATTGAATCAGGCCTGACAACACCAGGGGATGATCTGCCGCCGCTGATCTTTCCAACGGTAGTGCCTGCGCCTCCGATACCGCTCGCACCGCTTCCAGCCCCTGAAGCGCCTGGTGCAGACAAGCGGACATGAGGCCATCACCGGGAGAGAGAGGTGCCAAGGCAGAAGAGCGTGCGCGAATCTATCTGGAACAGCAGGGTCTGCGATTGGTGGAGCGGAACTACCGTTGCCGACAGGGTGAGATTGACCTGATCATGCAGGATGGCAAAACCCTGGCATTTATCGAGGTGCGCTACCGGAAAGGCACGGGGTTTGGATCACCTGCAGAGAGCGTCACCTCGGCCAAACAGCAGCGCATTGCCGCCACCGCAGCCCACTACCTGCAATCCAGAAAAGAGCGCAAAATGCCGCCCTGCCGTTTTGATATGTTGGCCATTGTTGGCCCAGAGCAGCAGAATATCGACTGGATCAAGGATGCATTTCAGACCTGTTTTTGATGAATAGAATGATAGAGAGCTAATGACCGAATTAATCCATCGCGTAAAACAGCTGTTCCAGAACAGCATCCAGACCAAGGCCGAGGCGGAGGATCTGTTGGCTGTGCCTATTGCCGAGGCAGCACAGCTTATCGTCAGCCGGATGATGGAGGGCGGCAAGATTCTGAGCTGTGGTAACGGCGGCTCCGCAGCTGATGCGCAGCACTTCTCCTCCGAGATGCTGAACCGCTTTGAGCGTGAACGGCCCGGGCTGCCTGCCTTTGCGCTGACCACCGACAGCTCGACCATCACCTCGATTGCCAATGACTATGACTACGAAGAGGTGTTCGCCAAGCAGGTACGGGCACTGGGACAGCCGGGTGATGTGCTGCTGGCCATCAGCACCAGTGGCGAATCACCCAATGTGAATGCGGCCATTGAGGCGGCACATGAGCGTGAGATGTATGTGGTTGCGCTCAGTGGTAAAGATGGGGGGCGGCAGGCCACCCTGCTGACTGAGCACGATCAAGAGATACGGGTGCCCTCAGAAACCACTGCGCGCATTCAAGAGGTTCACCTGCTGGCCATCCATTGCCTGTGTGATTTGATTGACCAGCAGTTGCTGGGATAAGGGGTAACGAACTATGAGAGCTATTTTTCTGCTGGCACTGACAGTGCTGATGTCACAACTTATGGGCTGCGCCACGGCAGTTGTGGGTGGTGCAGCAACGGGTGTAGCCGCTGTGCATGACCGTCGAACCGTACCTACAATGCTGGAAGACCAGGCCATTGAGATCAAGGCGCTGAAGCTGCTGCTGGATCACCCGGAGATCGGTGAACAGAGCAATATCAGCATCACCAGCTACAACCTGAAGGTGCTGCTGACCGGCGAGGCCGATACGCAGGAGATCAGTGACCGTTTTGCCGAGCTGGTCAGCAATATCCAAAGGGTTGAGCGGGTACACAACGAGGTTGTCATCGGGCCGAGTGGCACCCTGCTGGATCAAACCAATGATGCCTATCTGACCGGCAAGATCAAACTGGAGTTGCTGAATATCGATGACAAAGGATTCGATCCAACCCGTGTGAAGGTGGTGACATCCCAGGGTACGGCATTTTTGATGGGTATCATCAGTCAGGAAGAGGCGCAGCAGGTGGTAGAGAAGGTACGCTTTATCACCGGCGTGAAGCGGGTGGTCAAGGTCTTTGAATACTACTGATCCTGCGCTGCCATTTGCTGCATCATTGATAGATGAGCTGAAGGCGATAACCGGCCCTGCTGGCCTGCTGACTGACCCGGCAGATTGCTGGCCCTATGGTTATGACAATAGCCGCCGCCAGGCGCTCCCGCAGGCGGTAGCCTTTGCGACCTGTCATGAGCAGGTGCGTGATCTGGTGCAGCTGTGTAATCGTGAAAAAATCCCACTGACGGCCCGTGGCCGGGGCACCGGCACAACGGGCGCCACGGTGCCAGATCATGCTGGCATTGTGCTGTCGCTGTAGCGCATGACACAGATTCTGGAGATTGATCCTGCCAACCGTCTCGCCCGGGTGGAACCCGGTGTCACCAATCAGCAACTGCAGCTGGCCCTTGCAGAGCATGGATTCTTCTGGCCGCCAGACCCCTCCAGCGCGGCGGTCTGCACTCTGGGTGGTAATCTGGCGTATAACTCAGCGGGGCCGCGTGCGGTCAAATATGGCACCGTGCGTGAAAATACCCTGGGGTTGAGGGCAGTCACCGGATTGGGTGAAGAGATCCGAGCCGGTGTCATGACCACCAAAGGCGTAGTGGGTTATGATCTGACCCGACTGCTGATTGGCTCAGAAGGCACCCTGGCCATTATCACCGAGGCTATTCTCAAGTTGACCCCGCTGCCGGAGGCAAAACGTACCCTGCGCGCCACCTATCGGGATATTCACGCCGCTGCTGCCGCTGTCTCGGCCATCATGGCGCAACCGATCACCCCCTGCGCCCTGGAGTTTATGGATGGCGCCTCGATAGAGATGGTGCGTGACTTCTCTGATCTACAGTTGGATGACGGGATTGGCGCCCTGCTGATGATTGAGGTGGATGGCCCGGAATATGGGCTGGACCGATCTACAGCAGCGGTGGAGCAGGCCGCCAGGGTTGAGGGTGTGGTTGATATCTATCGCGCCAAAACCAAAGAGGAGGTGGCCGCGCTGTGGAAGACGCGCAAGGCCCTGTCACCTGCCCTGCGCACTGTTGCACCCAAGAAGATCAATGAAGATGTGGTGGTGCCTGTCTCCCGCATTCCCATGCTGATCAGCGGGCTGGAACAGTTGGCTGAGCAGTACCAGATTCGAATCGTAAATTTTGGCCATGCAGGCAACGGCAATATCCATGTCAATCTACTGGTGAACCCCGATGACCCGGATGAGATGCAGCGGGCAGCAGAGTGTCTCAGTGATGCCTTTGATCTGGTGCTAAAGCTGGACGGCACCCTGTCAGGCGAACATGGTGTTGGCCTGGAAAAAAGGGATTTTGTCAATCGTGAAATTGATCCGGTCACCCTGCGGTTGATGCATGATATTCGCCGCCAATTTGATCCGAATAATATTCTCAACCCAGGCAAGGGGTTGCCAGAGTCTGATTAATTTAACCTAAAAATCATTAAGATCAGTGGCGCAGATCAAAATGATGGATCCCAGGAACGGTTAATCATTCCTGTCTCATTAACTGACTTATTTTTATAGATCCTGGCTTGTGCTTTGCTCTTTTCCTTTGTCTTTTTATGTTTTACAGCAATGAGCGCAAGAGCCTGTAAATCCTCCGGTGTTGGCAGCCTTCCATTTTTTCTATAGAAGCGAATGGACTGCATATCAAATTTGTAACCCTTGAATGCCACAATGGTGGGCTGGGTATATTCAATGATGATGCTGTTGCTTTTTCTTGAGCAAAGCTTGATGGTCACCCGGTCATCAAAATGAATCTTATCAAATATCTCCATCCGTTCGGTAACGCCAACAGAACTGTCAAAATATACAGTTACGGTAGCCCGCTTGAAAGCCAGAATGCTGGTTACGGCAACCGCTGTTTTTGCTATGCCGGTTTTGGATGTAATGCCTATGATTGTTCCCCCTCTTGAGGGGATGGATTCAATCAGCTTATATTGCAGTTCTTCAGGTGCAAGGGCTGTTTTTTTGACGGCTGATTCCACAGCGATATTAATATAGTATATTTTATATATGGCATCCTTTGCAGCGTCAGACAGATTAAAGCGGCCGGTCAGCAAGGTGCGCTTAATGGCATCCATGAACTGCTGTTTTTGATTATCGCTATAGTGGGGCGAAACGGGTTTTAAAGGGGTATGGAAAAGCTTATGCAGTGTTTCTTGCGTTTCAGGCTTGGCGTTTTGCTCAATGTACTCTGTGGTAAAGAGTGTCTTATAGTTTTGGTTGGAGTAGTCGATCAGTGAGCCAACATCATAACCGCCTGCCACGCCAAAAGGGGTAAAGCCTGCCACCTTGACCTGTTCTATCTGCTGTACGGTAGGGTTGCTGTGACAGCCCATCAGGAGAAAAACGGCAATGGCTACAGCGGCATGTCTAGTGAAAGTCTTCATTCTGCTTTGCCTCTTTCCAGCTCGGTACTTTAATACCTTAACGCCGGGGTTGGCTTTTGCGCAAGCGGTAATCTCTTTTAGCCATGACGCTCCAGTGTCAAAAAGCGGTATGGAAAAGGGTTTTTTTCATCTGCAGAGTATTTTTCCTGGGCTGTTATCTGCCACTGCTCAGGATTGTAGTCCGGGAAAAAAGCATCCCCTTCCACTGTGGTTTCAACCAGGGTGAGATAGATGCGATCAGCCTGCGGCAGCATGGCGGCATAAAAAGCAGCGCCCCCTACAATCATCACCTCGGGAACATCCCCAGCGGCAGCCAGTGCCTCATCAATGGAGTGAACCACCCGGCACCCTTTGGCCTGATAGTCCGGCTTGCGGGTCACTACAATATGGGGTCGATCAGGCAGTAGCCCAGGCAGTGACTCCCATGTCTTGCGCCCCATGATGATCGGCTTTCCAACAGTGAGTGCCTTGAAATGGCGCAGGTCGGCAGGCAGATGCCAGGGCATCTCATTATTGATGCCAATAACCCGGTTTTTAGCCATGGCGGCAATCAGAGAGATAGTGGGGCGAATAGGCTTCATAATCCCAAATCATATCATGCAGCCTGAAGCACAGGATAAAACCCAGCTAAACTTTAACCTGGAATCGGCAGTTGACCGCTCCATTCTGATACTAGGTTACTGATATGCAAGCCATTGACCTCAAGTACCTTATTCACCTGCTGAGTGAGTCACGCTACGGAGCGGATTGCACGCTTGCGGCGGCGCATGGCTGCGTTGCAACTCCTTGGAATAGAACAACTATTCTACGTCGTTGCGCCTTGCCCTGCACCCCCGCAAGCGCACACTCCACCCCGCC
>JAJRZI010000137.1 GCA_024275295.1 Gammaproteobacteria bacterium
AGTTCCTTCGTCTACCACTATGCGAAGAAGGCGGTTCTGCCGCTCGTGGTACTTTCTTGGGTAGTGTATCTGGCGCTTCCGTTCAGCCTGCATCCATCCTTTGTTGTGTTGCCCTTCGCTACCTTGTTTGCGCTGACGGTGGCAGTCACGGCAAGCACCTTCAAGAAATACCTTTGAGAAACGGAAACCGCACCACCCTCCGTGAGGTATTTTGCACTTACCGCAAGCGTTGCTCCACATTGGCGATTATCTTGGATGGCGCTATTTCCAATGTTTCTGCGAGTGTGAAGAGTGTCGCCAAGGTCGGTTGCCGTTGGCCTCGCTCCAAGAGGGAGATAAAGGTGCGGTCAAGCCCGCATTCCAGCGCGAGGCTTTCCTGTGAAAGACCATGTTTATGCCGTAGTTCTCGAAGTTCTTCGCCGAATGCTGTCTGCAAGTTCATATTCTGTCCCCCTTAAAGTCTGGGAAATAAGATGTAACTTGCGCGACTCAGGGTCTACGGACTATAGTCTTCAATTGGGAGTGCAAGGCGGAATCAGACCAGTGGCTTGCCTCATTACCGTATTGGGGGCAAAAGGTTACAAGCCTGACTAGAGATGACGGCTTTGTAAGAGGTCTTTGTTGTGCTCAGTGCAGTTCAGGGTCAACCAACCAATACAGCGGCTTGCAGGCAAACGCATAATGTAATTTGCCTAATTATCTAAACCCTATTTAGGTTGAGGTTTAATTGGAATCTTGTTTTAATAATGGTATCTACTCATTTACAATCTGAATCAGGTTGCGTTCATGGATTTAAAAAATGGCCTTTCTAATTTCCAGCGAGTGGAAGTGGGTAGCCAGCATTTTTAGCGCCATGCTCGTATCTTAAGGCATAAGACATGCCTGTACCTCTTGATGAGGCGCTTTAAGGTCACATCGAGAGTATTTGGTTTTTGGTGGCGCCCTTCCCCCGTGGCACCGGGTCAATATGCATACTGTTTGCATATATAGAATTCTAACCTTAAGGCCCTTCCCCCGTCTTGATTAATCATTTTAGATGCAGCTATGGATGATCTATAGATACTGCACTAGATGGATAATCCATGAAGAATATAGCTAAGGCACAGACCCTAAAGGAAGATACCTATGGCATGGATGTGGCTACCACAGATCAATCAGGTGCCGTCATGGGGGCTAGCAATGTATGGATGGTCGTGTGGAAACTGGGTTCTGGGGCTTTTGATAAGAATGGCACACAGGTAACAAAATTCAGTAAAAAATATAAATTAGGTAATCAATTGGAGAGGAAATGGCCCAAATACGTTTGTTAATTGCCGATGATGATGGAGTTATATTGGCAATATTCGGTGAAGGATTACGCAAAGTTGGATATGAAGTGATAGAAGTTAATTCTGGAGAAGCGGCACTGAAGGTGGCGGTAGAGAAACAGATAGATCTGGTGATTCTGGACGTCGATATGCCGGGCATGTCAGGTATCGATACGGCATGCAAGATGAAGGAGCTCAATGTACCTGTAGTTTTTCTTTCAGCCCATGATTGCAGCAAGATAGTGGAAGCTGCTGCGGCTGAAGGTGCATTGAGTTATGTTGTAAAGCCCATTGATGTTGCCAAGTTAATTCCAACCATTAAGGTAGCCTTGAAGCGAGCTGAAGATTTGCAAGAGTTAAAAAATACTGAAGGCAGGCTAATATCTGCTCTGGATACGGGAAAGATGGTAAATGTTGTGATTGGGATCATCATGGAGCGGGATCGCATAACTCGGGATGAGGCCTTTGAACTCTTGCGCCGAAATGCGCGCTCAAAACAATGTAAAGTACGTGATGTGGCTATGGATATGATTAATGCTTTGGAGACATTAAACCAGCTTACCCCAGGTCGTTCTCCAGCAGGTGGAAGTAGGCGCTAATCTGTAATACAAACTATGCGTATAAATTATGCTTGGCATTTGCTTATAATTTGGATCAGTTCTAAATTTATAGATTCAGATATGAACTTTCTGAATTCTAGCCAGGTAAAAACGTGGGCGACTAAAGTTTTTCATGCCATGCCCGATATTTAAGGTACAAGGCTTGTCTATACCTTTTAATGAGGTATTTTAAAGCTACATTTAAGATCAGATTTTGGTGGCGCCCTTCCCCTGTGGCACCAGTTCAACAGGCATATTCTAGCCACTATGCCACTGCAGTTAATACTGTAGATTTCGGCCTTTCAACCTGCCTAATTTTGTACTGAGCATACTGTGCTGCAGATACAGAATCAGCTTTAAGACCCTTTCCCTGTCTTTAATTATTTTAGATACAGCTGTGGATGATCTACAGCTGCTGCACTAAATAGAGGGATTGTGATCATTAAAAATATAGGTGAGGCACAGACTACTCCTAAGGAAGAGACCTATGGCATGAGTACTAGCGATGCATGGGTAGGTATTCCAGTTGGAGAAGAGGAAAACCAGTCACTGGTGGATCTGGAGGCTATTAGCAAGTTAAGGGCACGCATTGGGCAAGAAGGTGTGGATTAATTGCTGGAGATCCTTTTTGAGGATATCCCTCAGTACCTGGCCGGGCTATATGAAGCAGCACGAAAGAGTGACCGTAAGGCCTTACACTACATTTCCCATGTTATGAAATCAAGCAGTGGAACACTAGGACTAACAGCCCTGTCTGATCAATGCAAGGCGTTATCAGATGTAAGCAGTCAGATGCCTCTGGTTGAGGCGCGGTACAGAATTGATGCCATAGAGGACACCTATGGGCGAACGGTGGCTTTTCTCCTCCGAAACTGTTTTGGGCAAAAAGAAGGGGAGTAACTAATGAATACTACATTACTTATGCCTCAGGCTGGCCTTGTTATGGTAGTGGATGATGACCGCCTCATCAGACGGATGCTTGTACGGGAATTGGAGGCTCATGGCTTTGAGGTTAAAGAAGCTGCAACAGGAGCAGATGCTCTGTTGCAGTTGGAGCAGAACTCAGTAGAGCTGGTTTTGCTTGATGTCTGTATGTCGGAGATGGATGGCTTTGAAACCTGCAGGCGCTTGCGCGCAATGCCCCGGTTTCGCATGCTCCCAATCCTGATGCTCACCGGGCTGGATGATATTGAATCCATAGCAAATGCATTCGATGCTGGAGCTACTGACTTCATTACCAAGCCGATTAATCTGCCGCTGGTGAGTGAGCGGGTACGCTACGCCCTTCGGACACACCAGATGGCGCGAGAACTGGCCTTTAACAAGCAGTTGCTGTCCCACGCCAACAAGCTTTCTGGCCTGGGGCATTGGCAACTTAACCTCGTTAACAGAACCATCGAATTTTCGGTAGAGGCCAAAAAAATTATGGGGCTGCGGACTAAAAAAGGATTCATACCATTGGAACGCCTGCTGAAGCTGCTCCATCCGGATAGCAGAATAAAAATGGAACAGATGCTGATTCAAATGGAAAAAGGGAGGCGCTCTGCCAGCATGGACTTATGCATCCGCCCTGGATGTGTCCGAGAGCGGCACGTGCGGGTGCATGCAGAGCTTATGGGACTAGATGCGGAAATGGCACTTGATCTTGTGCTTGGCACCATTCTTGATATTACCGATGATAAACGCAAAGAAAACCTGATCAAACACCAGGCTCTGCATGATGAATTGACTGCCCTCCCTAACCGGCACATGTTTAAGGAGCATCTTCTTCAAGCCATTACAACTGCTGAACATAAAGGGGAGTTGCTAGGACTTCTGTTTATAAATCTTGACCGTTTTAAGGTTGTCAACAAGACACTGGGGCAAGCATTGGGTGATGAGCTATTGAAGGTGGTGGCAGCGCGTCTGCTCTCCTGTGTGGGTTCTTACAATACTGTTGCTCGTCTCAATGGTGATGAGTTCAGCATCATTTTGCAGGGGATAGAAGGGCGTAAAGATATTGCCCTGATTGCAGATGCCATAGTGGAAACAATCTCAGAGACCTACATTCTGGATGACCAAGAGGCGGTCATCAGTCCCAGTATCGGTATTTCTGTCTATCCACAAGACGGAGCTGAGCCAGATGGTTTAATGCGCAATGCCGATATGGCTATGAATCAGGCCAAAGAAAGTGGTGGACAACGCTACAATTTCTGCAATGCTGAGCTGAACGCCGCAACCAGTGCACGGCTAAGCATGGAAATAGCCTTGCGTCGGGCACTGGAGCATAATGAACTGATACTCCATTATCAACCACAGATAGACCTACGTAGCATGTCGGTAGTGGGTGTAGAGGCGTTGGCCCGATGGCAGAATGATGAGTTGGGCGATGTCCCCCCTTTCAAGTTTATACCGATTGCTGAGGAGTCTGGACTCATCCATCCTCTTGGAGAATGGGTGCTGCATACCGCCTGTGCCACAGTGGCAGATTGGCATGCACGGGGTCTGACTTCACTACGGGTTGCGGTCAATATATCACCTGTTCAGTTCCGCCGGGACTGCCTAGTCAAGCGGATTGAGAATGCCTTGGCGGCAACTGGCCTAGAGGCGCGGTATCTGGTGATTGAAATTACTGAAAGCCTGGCTATGGAAGATGTAAAACGCAGTGAAAGGGTACTCAGCCTTCTGCGTGAACAAGGTATACGAATTGCTATTGATGATTTTGCTACGGGGCACTCTTCACTGCGTTACCTGCAACATTTTCCAGCTGATGAGCTAAAGATCGATCGGGAATTCATCCGCTGGTTGGGATCAAGCCCTACTGATACAGCGATTGTACAGACGGTAATCTCTCTGGGGCACAACCTGGAATTGGAGGTGCTTGCTGAAGGGGTGGAGACAAAAGAGCAGTGTGCTTTCCTGAAGAAACATGGCTGTGATTTGGTACAGGGGTATCTTTTCTCCAGGCCAGTGGATGCCGATGATCTCTTTAATATGTTGATGTGCCCGGATTCACTGATAACCTCATATCTGAATCAGGGAACTGTGATAGGTAAAAAAAGTGCTCATGCTATAGCCTGATTTGGAGTCTTAAGTGATGCTGCAAAGCGCCCCTGATAAAGCTCAACTAATTATTGATCGAAATGCCCTAATCAAGCTTGAAATGGAAGTTGGTGCAGAAGGAGCGACCGAGATCGTAATGGCTTTTCTTCATCAAGGTCCAGAGCGTATAAAGAATATGTGTGAAGCTGCAGAACGGTATGATTTGGATAATCTGTTTGGTCTCTCACATGGTTTTAAGCCAATCTGCGGTATGCTTGGCCTCAGCCGGTTATGTAAACAAATTGAAACCTTGGCAAATGATAGTCGCTATGGGCAAAAAATGGATGCCATAGCCAGAGTAGCGGCTATAGAGTCTGAATATAACCAGTCAGCTGGCTTGTTGTGTTCTATCTATGAACAAAAATCCCAAAAGAAGAAATAACCTGTGTCATCATTATGGCGGGAATATCTGAGCCAGATGTGCATAAGCGAAACTACTGCAACAGAAACTGAAGCAACTGAGTTTGCACGGGTTGAGCATGAACAGACGAAATTACTTGCAGCATGTGGATTGCCATCAAATGTTGCCATAATCGGCGGCAGCTTTTTGATTGTTATTGCTCTGTGGCATGCTGCTGATTCGGTCTCCTTGTTGCTGTGGTTTACAGGCATGTCAAGTATGACATTGGTTCGTGTGTTGCTTATAAAGAACTATAACAACATGGAAGAAAAGGCGCGAAGCCATCAAGCTTGGGTGCAAAACTATACTGTGACTACTGCCCTTGTAAGCATGGGTTGGTGTGTACTTCCATGGCTGCCAGAGGAGTTTTTATTAGGCTTTTCGCAAGTAATTATTGTGATTGTGATGGTTGGTGTATGTTTTATGGGTGCTGCAGTTTTGTCTGCCCATAGACTGACTCAATTCATCTATATAATCCCTCTCCCTTTCTCTGTTTCACTGCGATTCTTGGTTTATCAACGTGAGGCGGAAACTATTATTGGTATTATGGTCTTGTTCTTTGCTGGGGTTATGTATTGGATAGGAGAAACCCAGCATCAAGTGTTGATGAAGAATATAAAACTGCAGTTTTATAGTGAACAACTCGTGGCCAATATGAAAGAGGCGAAGGAGACTGCCGAGGTTGCTAACCGTACCAAAAGTGAGTTTCTGGCCAATATGAGCCATGAGATCCGTACACCCATGAATGCCGTTATCGGGATGGGACATCTACTACAGAATACTGATCTCACGCATGAGCAAAAAGACTACCTGGCCAAGCTAAAATCATCCTCCAAGAACCTGCTGAGAGTTATCGATGACATTCTGGATTTTTCCAAGATTGAGGCTGGCAAGCTGGAGATAAAATCAACTGAATTTCATCTCGATGATGAATTAGCGGATGTTTCTACCCTGGTAGGTACTTTGGCTCAGGAAAAAGGGCTTGAACTACGGCTCACTATTTCTGGTGAAATCCCCACCTCCCTGGTAGGAGACTCTCTGCGGCTGAGGCAAGTATTGACCAACCTGGCCGGTAATGCCGTGAAGTTCACTGAGCAGGGGGAGGTGGTAATTACTGCAAAAGTGCTGGAACGGGGGAATAACAACATCCGGCTCCAGTTTGAAGTCAAAGACACAGGGATGGGGATAAAGCCGGAATTGCAGGAGGCGCTGTTTCAGCCCTTCACCCAAGCGGATACCTCTCATAGCCGACCCCATGGTGGCACAGGGCTGGGACTGACTATCAGCCGTCAGCTCGTAGAGATGATGGGTGGAAGAATATGGGTGAGGAGTGCCATAGGCAAGGGCAGCACATTTTTCTTCACGGCGGTGTTTGGCTTGGTAACTCAAGTTCCGGTGATAGGTGAGGTGGCTCCTGTCCCGGACTCTGGGTCGTCATCAAAGTTGGAAGCCGTGCATGTGCTGCTGGCTGAAGATGACAGGCTTAATCAGGTGGTTGCCAAAAAGATACTCGAATCATATGGCATTCAGGTCACTGTTGCTGGAGATGGGCTGGCGGCTGTTGAAATGGTAAAGGCCCAATCCTTTGATATGGTGCTGATGGATATTCAGATGCCAAAAATGGATGGTTATCAGGCAACCGAGGAGATCCGAAAGAATCCACGGTTTAAAGAGCTGCCCATCATTGCCATGACGGCCCATGCCATGGCTGGTGAGTTGGAGAAGTGCCAGGCAGCCGGTATGGATGATCACTTTACAAAGCCATTCGAGCCGGATGATTTAAGACAGTTACTAAATAAATGGATCAATAACTAATAAACATATGGAATATGAACCAAGCCCAATGACTACTGAAAGAAAAATTCTTGCGGATATCCTCACCTCCGACGTCATCACCGTGGCGCCCGAAACCTCGTTGGAAGAGGCGGTTGGGCTGATGCGGCATCATAAAATCAGCTGCATGATAGCAACTAAAGACGCTCGTCCAAAAGGGATCTTTACCGAGCGCGATATAGTACGTGCGGTATCCAGGGGGGAGCTGATGAACAAGCTCAGGATGCAGGATATTCTAACCACGCCTCTAATCACGGCTCCCCCTGAGCTGGATTGCCGCAGTGGATATTTAATCCTGCGGGAGAGTGGAATCCGCCATCTCGTGGTGGTGGATGAGGTCGGCAAGCTCGCTGGTATCGTTACGGAAACCGATCTTCTGCATCATCTGGGGTTGGAGCAGCTCCTGGAGATTAAGCGCATTGCCGACGTGATGACCAGAGGTGTTGTCACCTTCGGGCCGACTGCCACCCTGGCGAGTGCAACACAGTGTATGACAGAGTGCAAAATCAGCTGCATACTTGTGGAGGAGTGCGGCTTGCCGCTGGGACTTGTTACCGAGCGTGACGTGGTGCGCTTGTTCCAGATGGGCATAGATGCCAATGCCATACCCCTTGGGGAGATTATGAGCCAGCCGGTGCACACGGTAACAGAAGATGTCACCCTGCTTGCGGCAGCCCATAGCTTGGAGGAGATGGGGTTTCGCCGCCTGGTGGTAGTGGATGGAGAAGGCCGAATTAAGGGGATACTGACTAAGCACGATATTATCAAGGTGTTGGATGCGGATTATGTGGAACAGCTGAAAAGTGTTGTCAAGGAGCAGGCCGAAAAATTGGTGGAGATGGATGGCCTGAAAAAGTCTCATGAAGAGCTGGAGTTAAAGGTTCAGGAGAGGACGCGGGAACTCTCAGCGGTGAATGAACAGCTGCATGACCTGCTCACCAATACGCCATCTATTATTTACATGAAGGATCTTGATGGACGTTATCTGCTTATAAACAAAACCTATGAAAAGCTGTTTCATATCTCTGCTCAGGAGATCAAAGGTAAAACCGATTATGACCTCTTTCCCAGGGAGATGGCCGATGCCTTTCGCAGCAATGATCTCAAGGCTGTCGATTTGGGTAGGATGCTGGAGATTGAGGAGACCGTTCCCCAAGATGATGGCGAGCATGTCTATATCTCGGTGAAGTTTCCCCTGAAAAGAGCCTCTGGAGAGGTCTATGCGGTGTGTGGAATCTCTACCGATATTACCAAGCATAAGCGGGCTGAAGAAGCGCTGCAGCAGGCAAAGATGACGGCTGAGGCTGCTACCAGAGCTAAGAGTGAATTCCTGGCCAATATGAGTCATGAAATCCGCACTCCAATGAATGCCATTATTGGCATGGGGCAGCTACTCCAGGGCACCAGCCTTACAGAAGAGCAGCAAGAGTACCTGTTAGCAATCCAATTATCATCCAAGAGTCTGCTTGGTGTAATCAACGATATTCTAGATTTCTCTAAGATCGAGGCAGGAAAAGTAGAGATACAATCATCTGAGTTCTGTCTGAACGATGTTTTGCAGGATGTTTCCAAGCTGATGGCCCCTTTGGCTAAGGAAAAAGCACTTGAGTTATCTCTTTCCATTCCAGAGATTCCCCACTTATTGGTTGGTGACCCGTTGCGGCTGGAGCAAGTGCTGATAAACTTAATCAGCAATGCGGTGAAGTTTACTGAACAGGGAGAAATCACGCTATCTATTAAGATTTTGGAGCAGGAGAGTACACGGATATGGCTCCAGTTTTATGTCAAAGATACGGGCATAGGTATAGATTTGAAACAGCAGCAAAGGTTGTTTCAGCCTTTTACCCAAGTAGACAGCTCTCACACCCGGCGACATGGCGGTACAGGGCTGGGGCTTACTATCTGCCGTCAACTGGTGGAAATGATGGGCGGTCAAATCTGGGTGGAGAGTGCGCCAGGTAAGGGTAGTACCTTCTTCTTTATGGTGGAGTTTGCTCTGGTAGTAGATGCTTGTGAGACAGATCTAGTATCACTTAAACCTCCTGTTATGAAGGTTTTGCCGCAACTGGAAGGTGCTCATATTCTGCTGGTAGAGGATGATAATCTCAATCAGATTGTGGCCCAGCGGCTGCTTGAGTCATGTGGTGTACAGGTTAGCCTTGCAGAAAATGGACGAGAGGCTATAGAGGCAGTGAAACATCAATCCTTTAACCTTGTGCTGATGGATGTACAGATGCCGGAGCTGGATGGTTATCAGGCTACGGTAGAGATCCGCAAAGATGAACGGTTCAAGGATCTGCCTATTATAGCCATGACCGCCCATGCCATGGTGGGTCAGCGGGAAAAATGTCTGGCTGCTGGTATGGATGGTTATTTCCCTAAACCATTCGAGCTGGAAGATTTAAAGCAACTGCTTATCCAATGGATACCATTGGATGCCCTACAGGATAATTCCCAGGCTGAGATCCAAGCTAGCCTGGAAAGATTGGTGGAAAATATGGGTGAGGAGTCAGCATTGGTTCCGCTGGATGTGGTACTTGAGCTTGTGCCTGAGAGGTTGGCCAAACTTACACGTGCGCTGGTAAAAAATGACATGGAGGTGGCAAAAAAGCAGGCCCACAGACTGAAGGGGTCTCTAAATATATATGGCTCCAAACGGCTTACCAAGCTGCTTGATAATATTGAGGGTGAAGCTGGTTTGGCTCCTGATGCGGACAATATTATTCAAAAGCTAGAAACTGAGTTTAGTCTGGCGTTGAGATTGGTTCAGGATATGCGAAATAGATTAAGTCGTTGCTAATATTTTTCTAACGCTACTAATGTCACGATATGTAATTCAGGCTATAAATATATCAGCCCTAAAGTTTTTTTATTCCCATCCGATACAGGCTTTAACAAATGGCCCTTTGATCCATCAGGTAAAGCAATATTACCGCTGTATCAGGATCATTAAGCCAATATTAGTGGTGTTGCCCTCCCCCCGGAGCGCCATTTTACCGGCACACTTTAACCTTTGTGCCACTATAGCTGACACTGTAGTTCGGCCCTTCCCCCGCCTGGTTTTGTTCTCCATTTAACATCGATTACATCTTTTCTAAGTGGATTTTTTCTTGGAACTAAGAGAATTAATGGCTTTTTCAGGATAATTAAGGGGAATCTAAAATGAATATATTTAAAAGTATGAGGCTGGGTATGCGCTGCCTCTTGTTGACGGTCTTGTTAGCAACTGCTGTTGTTATTGAAAGTGGCGTAATCATAATAGATAGCATGATAATTTCTAGTCAGTCTGCCGAACTTGCTGAAAATAGAATCCCGATCCTTAACAAGGCCCACAAGCTGAAGCTGTCAGTGGTACAAGTGCAGCAGTGGCTAACCGACATCAGTGCCACACGTGGCCGTAATGGGCTAAATGATGGTTTTGATGAAGCAGAGAACAGTGCCAAACGCTTCAGGATATTGCTGAATGAACTTATTTCCCTTGATAGTGAACATACGGGGCGTTATCAGGCGATGCTTCTGGTTTTCAATACCTATTATGATGCCGGGAAACAGATGGCCCAGTCCTATATTGATGAGGGTTCGACTGGTGGCAACCAGATGATGGCGCAGTTTGATGAAGCGGCTGCAAAAATGGCGAAAGAGGTGGATGATTTTCTTGCAGGTGTTGAAGATGAGACGATGACTGAATTGTCAGCACAGCAGGAGTTAGCAACATCTGCCGAGCGTTCTATTGCTATTGGTTCCTTGATCATTCTGCTTGGTATCGGTCTTTTTTACCTCATCATGTCACGAGCACTTGCCTGTTTGCCCAAGGTGGTGGCTGAGTTGCAGCGTGTGGCAGAGGGTGACCTGACTTCCTCTATTGATGTGACTCGTCAGGATGAAATTGGTGATCTGATGCGAGGGTTGCATACTATGCAGAAGCGGTTGCTGGAGATGGTTTCGCAGATCACTGGTACAACAACTCAACTTTCTGCAGCAGCGGAAGAGATGTCCATGGTAACCAGGCAAACTAGCAACACTACTCAGCAACAGCAATTAGAGACCAGCCAAGTTGCCACAGCTATGAATGAGATGACCACTACAGTGCAGGAGGTGGCCAGAAATATTGCTGATACGGTTCATGCTGCCAATGAGGCGAACAGTGAAACCGTAGGGGGTGGCAAGGTGGTAGAGCAGGCAATACAAACAATACAACAGCTTGCCGATCAGATTGAGACTGCCTCAAAAGTTATACATCAAGTGGAACAGGACAGTGACAGTATCAGCACCGTACTGGATGTCATCAAGAGTATTGCAGAGCAGACCAACCTGCTGGCACTGAATGCAGCCATCGAGGCCGCCCGTGCCGGTGGGCAGGGGCGCGGCTTCGCCGTGGTGGCAGATGAGGTTCGGACGCTAGCCAGCCGAACCCAGAAATCCACTGAAGAGATCAATCAAATGATCGATAAGCTTCAGTCCGGTTCCCGAGAAGCTGTTAAGGCAATGAGCCTGAGCCAGGAGCAGACCCAGTCTGCTGTTGAACAAGCATCTGCAGCAGGTACCTCCCTGGTTAGCATCGCTAGCACTGTGGGGCGAATAAATGATATGAGCATCCAGATTGCCAATGCAGCGGAGGAGCAAAGTGCTGTATCAGAAGAGATTAACCGTAACATTGTAAAGATCAATGATATGTCAGCTGATACAGCCACGGGGGCTACCCAAACTGCCCAGGCAAGTCAGGATCTGGCGGTAATGGCCACACAACTGCAAAGTCTGGTTGGGCAGTTCCGGGTATAAGGCAGGAAATACTGGCTCAGATAATGGTGACCAAGGGGTAAGTTATGGACTTCGATTTTGATAAATGGATTCGATTAGCACAATGGGATCCAGCCAATTGTAGGAGCAGTAAATTGGTCAAAAATCATGATCTGACAGCCTCCCAGTTACAACGAACAAGTAGCAAGGTAGGCAAGATGGAAACTCGCTTCAATCCTCTTCAGGATTTTATAAAATCTATCTTTGGCATGACCTTGGTTCTCAGCAGTAGTACGCTCCTGGCTGATGACAGGCATCTTCTAAGCACTCTGGACGAACCACGTCAGCACCTGGAGGAGCGAGGCATTGATATTGAAGCCATTTTGACC
>JAJRZI010000138.1 GCA_024275295.1 Gammaproteobacteria bacterium
ATACCTGGAGAAAAGGCCTGCATCTCAGCAGAAAATGTAATTTCCCGAACCAAAATTTTGGAGGCGGGTATCGAACCGACACAGAGTATTTCTGCGTCAGACAGTTAAACCCGACAGACTCCTAGAAAAATCAGTTGAGCCTACTGCGAACGTCTAATGCACTCAATCTACAGGATTTTTCCCCGCATTTTGAACTCACCGTATGGGTGATACGCAATCGTTCAAAATGTGGAAAAAAATCCTGTATCTTAAGCACCTTAGCCGCTCTCGCTACGGCTCAACTGATTTTTCTAGGTTAAAAAGGGCGGTAACACAAAAGTGTTACCGCCCTCTGTTTCCCTTTAACTAATGGTTGTTAGACTACTCTTCCTTCTTGCCTCCATCAGCCGCCATGGCCGCCATGTAGCGGTATAGCTCAAACTTGTTTTGCACATCCTTCTGCGCCTCTTCCCCGTAGCGTGCCGCGGCTTCCGGGTTGATGCGCTCCAGCATGGCAAAACGGCCCTCTGTTTCGGTGAACTCACGCAGTGGCCGTGTCGGTGGCTTGGAATCCAGTTTCAGTGGATTTTCGCCATTGGCAGCCTTGCGTGGGTCATAGCGGAACAGCTGGGTGTGACCTGTCTCCATTGCCAGGGTCTGTGACTTATGGTTAGAGGTCAGCAGGTTGATGCCCTGGGCAATGCAAGGGGCGTAGGCGATGATCAGTGATACACCATCATAGGACTCTGCCTCCTGGAAGGCGCGCAGGGTCTGGATGTCCTTACCCTTGGCGCCGTAGGAGACCTGAGCCACATAGACGTTTTCGTAGTTTATGGCCATCAGTGCCAGATCCTTCTTATTGTCTGGCTTGCCGCCAGCGGCGAACTTGGCAACCGCACCCTTGGGCGTGGCCTTGGAGTTTTGACCGCCGGTGTTGGAGTAGGTCTCGGTATCCAGTACCAGGATGTTGACGTTACGACCAGAGGCGAGGACGTGATCCAGCCCGCCGTAGCCGATGTCGTAGGCCCAGCCGTCACCACCCATGATCCAGACGCTCTTCTTGGTCAGATGGCTGGCGACGCCCTCCAGTGTACGGGCCTCCAGATCCGGGATGTCGGCCAGACGTTTGCGCAGCACTTCAACCCGCTCACGCTGCTTGAAGATGCCGGCTTCTTCGGTCTGATCGGCGTTGCTTAGCTCATCCACCAACTCTCCGCCGATCTTGTCACGCAGAGTCTCCAGCAGCTCAAGGGCCTGCCGGGTCTGCATGTCGTAGGAGAGACGATAGCCCAGGCCAAACTCGGCGTTGTCCTCAAACAGGGAGTTACACCAAGCCGGGCCACGACCATCTTTGTTGGTGGTCCAGGGCGTGGTCGGCAGGTTGCCGCCGTAGATGGAGGAGCAGCCGGTAGCGTTGGCAATGACCATGCGGTCACCGAACAGCTGACTGGCCAGCTTCACATAAGGGGTTTCACCGCAACCCAGGCAGGCACCGGAGAACTCAAACAGCGGCTCCATGATCTGTGCACCCTTGAGTGTTTTGGTGTTGATCTGGGTGCGATCCGCATCGGGCAGATCGAGGAAGAAATCCCAGTTGGGACGTTCCTGCAGATGGTAAGCGCGATCCGCTACCATATTGAGCGCCTTGCGGTTTGGATCATTTTTGTCTGTTACCGGGCAGATGTCGACACAGAGGGTACAACCGGTGCAGTCGTCCGGGGCGATCTGATAGCTGATCTGGGTATCGGGTTCAAAACCCTTGCCCTTGACCGGGACGTGCTTGAAGCTCTCGGGTGCGTTCTCGGTGAGGCTCTTGGGGAAGACCTTGCTGCGAATAGCGGCGTGCGGACAGACCATCGGGCATTTGCCACACTGGGTGCAGAGATCCTCTTCCCACTTTGGCAGTTCCAGGGCCAGCTCACGTTTCTCGAAAGCTGCGGTGCCCAGAGGCCAGGTGCCGTCGGCCGGGATCTTGCTGACGGGCAGCAGGTCACCCCGGTTGGCAATGATCTCGGCTGTCACCTCTTTGACAAAGTCCGGGGCGTTGTCGGTAACAGCAGGACGCATCTCGAAGGTGCTGGTGGCCGTGGACGGAACTTCGACCTCCTGCAGCCCCGCCAGGGTTCCGTCGATAGCGGCGAAGTTGGTCTCCAGAACCTTCTTGCCCTTCTTGCCGTAGGTCTTCTCGGCGGCCTCCTTGATCTTGGTGATGGCCTCGTCACGCGGCAGGATGCCGGAGATGGCGAAGAAACAGGTTTGCATAATGGTGTTGATGCGGCGACCCATGCCGGTTTTATTGGCGATGGCGTAGGCATCGACGACATAGAACTTGATCTGCTTCTCAATCATCTGCTCCTGCATCTTGCGCGGCAGGCTGTCCCAGACCTCATCTGACTTGAAGTGGGAGTTGAGCAGGAAGGTGGCGCCTTTGGCTGCTTTGTTCAGCATGTCGAAACGCTCAACAAAGATCGGCTGGTGACAGCCGATGAAGGTTGCCTGGTTGTCGCCTACCAGATAGGTGGAGCGGATCGGCTTGGGGCCGAAGCGCAGGTGAGAGACGGTAACGGCACCGGCCTTCTTGGAGTCGTACTGGAAGTAGCCCTGGCCGTAGTTGTCGGTCTCTTCACCGATGATTTTGATGGAGTTCTTGTTGGCACCGACGGTGCCGTCTGCACCCAGGCCAAAGAACAGGGCGCTGGTGACCCCTTCAGCTGCATCGGGTGTGAAAGTGGGATCCCACTCCAGGTTGGAGTGGGTCACGTCATCGATGATGCCCACGGTGAAGTTGTTCTTGGGTGCCTCCTTGTTCAACTCATCGTAGATGCCTTTGATCATGCCCGGGGTGAACTCTTTGGAGGCAAGACCGTAACGGCCGCCGGTAACCTTTGGCATCTCAGCCAGATCACCGTTGATGAAGGCCTGGGCGATAGCGCTCAGTACATCCTTATAGAGTGGCTCACCGTCAGAGCCTGGCTCTTTGGTGCGATCCAGTACGGCGATCTTCTTGGCTGTAGCGGGGATAGCCTGTAGCAGGAATTCAGGTGCGAAGGGACGGAACAGGCGTACCTTTACTACACCGACCTTCTCGCCCTGGCGGGTCAGGGTCTCAATGGTCTCTTCGATGGCCTCGTTGCCAGAACCCATGCAGATGATGACGCGATCAGCATCTTCTGCACCGATGTATTCAAACAGCTTGTACTCGCGGCCGGTGTGTTTGGCCAGACGATCCATGCAGCCCTGCACGATCCCGGGCACGGCATTGTAGTAAGGGTTGACGGTCTCACGGCCCTGAAAGTAGACATCCGGGTTCTGTGAGGTGCCGCGAATAACGGGGTTGTCCGGGTTCAGAGCACGGCTGCGGTGGGCGCTGACCAGCTCTTCGTCGATCATGGCGCGGACAACGTCCCTGCTCAGTTTGTCGATTTTGTTGACTTCGTGAGAGATGCGGAAGCCGTCGAAGAAATGTACGAAAGGAACGCGGCTCTCCAGGGTTGCGGCCTGTGCGATCAGGGCGAAATCCATCACCTCCTGTACGGAGTTGGAGCTGAGCATGGCAAAGCCGGTCTGGCGTACGGCCATCACGTCGCCATGGTCACCAAAGATGGAGAGTCCTTGTGCTGCCAGGGCGCGGGCAGAGACGTGGAATACGGTGGGTGTCAGCTCACCCGCCACCTTATACATGGTGGGGATCATCAGCAGCAGACCCTGTGAGGCGGTGAAGGTGGTACTCAGTGAGCCACCCTGCAGTGCGCCGTGTACAGCGGCTACAGCGCCGCCTTCACTCTGCATCTCGACCACATCTGGCACTGTGTTCCAGAGGTTTGTAACCCCTTTGGATGACCACTCATCGGAAAATTCCCCCATATCGGAGGAGGGGGTGATGGGGTAGATAGCGATAACCTCGTTGGTGAGGTGTGCGATATAGGCTGCTGCCTGGTTGCCTTCGATCGTAACCATATTCCGTTCTGACATAGGTTTACCCTTTGGTTTCAAAATGTTAGGTGATTGCGGCGTGAATTTTCGGCGCCGCACCGGTAGAGAAATCGGGTTCTGCCTGGCATCCTCACAGGTCGAAAGGATGCATAATTTACCAGAGCTGATTCATAAAATGAATTCTTTGGTTGAATTTATGGCGTTATTTGCAGGATTTATGACCTATTCCCGGAGGCTGATGATGGGCCATCCCCTGTTTTTAGCATGCTGTGTGAGTGCTTCATCCGGGTCGACGGCTACGGGTTTGTCCACAATCTCAAGTAGTGGGATATCGTTATGTGAGTCGCTATAGAAACAGCTTTTATCCAGATTGTGGTGGTTACTGGCCAGCCATTGATTCAGCCGCTCAATCTTGCCCTCTTTATAGCTGGGGGTTCCCGCGACCAGGCCTGTATAGCGGCCATTGATCATCTCTGGTGTGGTTGCAATGAGGTGCTCTACTCCAAGGCGCTGGGCAATGGGAGTGGTAACGAAGGCGTTGGTTGCGGTGATAATCAGCAGGGTGTCGCCTGCATCCCGATGTTTCTGTATCAGCTGTAGACCGGCTGGCAGGATGATGGGGTCAATCTTCTCTGATACAAACCGCTCCCGCCAGGCGTAAAGTCTGTCGGGTGCATGCTCGCTCAGTGGCTTGAGTGAAAAATGCAGAAATTCAAAAATATCCAGCGTCCCTTCATTGTATTCCTGGTAGAAGTGGTCATTTGCGTGTTTGTAGTGTTCGGCATCAACAGCGCCTTGTTCCACTAGAAAATCGCCCCAGAGGTGGTCTGAGTCACCGCAGAGCAAGGTATTGTCGAGATCAAAAATGGCCAGTGCCAATGTCGTGTGCCTCTGAATAGATGGGAAAATATAAAGCTAAGCTGCTAATTTTACAGGAAAAATGCTGTGAGAAAAGTGTAAATGGATGATGGGTTTTGTGTTGTGGGTTAATATACTAGGAAATCAATAGGTTAAGTTGGGGTTGCTCCTGTCCGGCAGGTTGTGGAAGAATCAGGGTATGTTAAACCTTATATAGTAGGTCTTGTAGTGATTGATTCAGATGGATATAGGCCCAATGTAGGCATTGTGCTGAGCAATCATCAGCGCCAGCTCTTTTGGGGGCGTCGTATTGGTCAGGAGGCATGGCAATTCCCCCAGGGAGGGATCAAGTCACATGAGACCCCGGAGCAGGCCATGTATCGTGAGCTGGAAGAGGAGGTCGGCTTATATAAACACCAAGTGGAGGTGATGGGGAATACTGATGACTGGTTGCGTTATCGCCTGCCAGAACGCTTTATTCGACACCATTCTCAACCGCTTTGTATTGGCCAGAAACAGGTTTGGTTTTTGTTGCGTTTAAGGTGCAGGGATAGGGATGTCTGTCTTGATCGATCACCCAAACCGGAGTTTGATGGCTGGCGCTGGGTGAAATATTGGCAACCGCTACGTGAAGTGGTCTATTTTAAACGTCAGGTCTATTCCCGGGCGTTAAAGGAGCTGGCGCCGCTGTTGTTTCCTGATGGCCCGCCGGTGCGCCGTTGTTCAAATTATTTGCGCCAGAACTGTCGCTAACGGACGATTCCAATGCTTGAGATCCTGCAGCGTATTGTTCAGGAGGTCAATGCTTCTCCAGACCTTGGTAAAGCGCTCAATGTCATCGTAAACAGTGTTCAGCAGGCGATCAATACGGATGTCTGCTCTGTCTATCTTACGGACTTTGAGACCCGTGAGCATGTGTTGCAGGCCACTGTGGGCCTGTCGCCAGAAGCAGCGGGTAAGGCGCGAATCCCGCTGCATCGTGGTCTGGTCGGGTTGGTTTGTGAGCGTGCGGAACCTATCAATGTTGAGGATGCCTCCACCCATCCGCGTTATCTTGCTATCAGCGATATAGATGAGGCCCATTATCATGGGTTTCTTGGGGTTCCAATTATTCAGAATCGCCAGGTGCTGGGGGTGCTGGTGGTTCAGCAGGGTGCTCCGCGCCAGTATGATGAGAATGAGGTGGCTTTTTTGTTTACGCTGGCGGCTCAATTGGCAGGCGCCATCACCCATGCCAAAGCCAGTGGCGAGCTGGCAGCCTATCAGGAGCAGGAGGGTGTGCCGATCAACTTTCTCAAAGGGCGCCCTGGTTCTACTGGTGTTGCATTTGGGACTGTGGTTGTCAGCTATCAGCAGGCGGATCTTGAGGTTGTTCCAGATAGAATGGTGGAGAATCCAGCCTATGAGGAGGACTCCTTTCGCGTTGCGGTAGAGGCGGTAACAGAAGACCTGAAAGCGCTAAAGGTACGAGTGGGTGACACGCTGCCAGAAGAGGACAGGGCGCTGTTTGATGCCTGGATTCTGATGCTGGGCAGTGACAGCCTGGTTGATCGGAGCATCGAGCGCATCCGTGAAGGGCATTGGGCAGCGGGTGCATTGCGACAGACGGTGCATGAGCATGCCCGGATGTTTGATGATATGGATGATGTCTATATGCGTGAGCGCGCCTCAGACATACGGGATCTTGGTCGGCGTATTCTGGCCTACCTGCAGTGTGATACCGCCAGAGCGATAGATTATCCGGAAAACACCATCCTGCTGGGTGAGGATGTGAGTGCGGTACAGCTGGCTGAGATTCCCAGAGATAAGTTGGCGGGTGTGGTGTCGGCGACTGGTTCAAACTCTTCACATGTTGCCATTCTGGCACGAGCCATGGATATTCCGATTGTCATGGGTGTGTCTGATCTGCCGGTTGCACGGATGGAAGGCCGGGAGGTTATTCTCGATGGCTATCGGGGACGGGTCTATGTCTCGCCGCCCCCTTCGGTGCAGGCTGAGTATACCCGTCTGGCGGAGGAGGATCGCGAGATAAGCGCCGAGCTGGAAGCGTTACGCTCACTACCGGCGGAGACTACAGATGGCATCTCTGTTCCGCTCTATCTCAATACCGGGCTGGTCTCTGAGATGAGTTATCTTGGTTCAGAAATGGCAGCCGGGGTTGGTCTTTATCGGACTGAGCTGCCCTTTATGGTGAGGGATCGCTTTCCCAGTGAAGCAGAACAGATTTCCAATTATCACCGCATCATCAACGCCTTTGCCCCACGCCCGGTTACCTTGCGCACCCTGGACATTGGGGGTGACAAGCCACTGCCTTATTTTCCTGTGAATGAGTCCAATCCATTTTTGGGGTGGCGGGGTATTCGTGTCTCTCTGGATCATCCCGAGATCTTTATGACGCAGATTCGCGCCATGCTGAGGGCTGCCATCAGCTATGACAATCTGCGCATTATGCTGCCCATGATCAGTAGTGTGGAAGAGGCGGATGATGCGCTGTTAATGATTCAGCGTGCATACGAGGAGCTGAAGGAAGAGGGTTATGATGTCACTATGCCAAAGGTAGGCCTCATGATTGAGGTGCCTTCAGCGATATACCAGGTAGAGGCGCTGGCTCGCCGGGGGGATTTCCTCTCCATTGGCAGCAATGATCTGACACAGTATCTGCTGGCAGTGGACAGAAGCAATCCTCAAGTGGGTGACCTTTATGATGATATGCATCCTGCAGTGCTGCGGGCATTGGTTCAGGTGGTAGAAGGTGCCAAGGTTTATAATCGTGATGTGGGTGTCTGTGGAGAGCTGGCTGGAGATCCGGCTGCGGTAGTTCTGCTGTTGGGCATGGGTATAGATAATCTCAGTATGAGTGCGGGTAGTCTGCTGCGGATAAAGGGCGTACTGCGCCGCATCAGTCGTGCCCGTGCCCGGCAGTTGCTACAAAAGGCACTGCGCTATGAGGATGCCGCCTCCGTGCGGCGATTGATGTATGACACGCTTGAAAATATGGGGTTGGGTGGGTTGGTGCGTCCGGGTAAATAAGCCATTGTAGATTAAAAAAAACTGTAGTTACCCTTCCTTTTATTCAAATGCTGTATACACTCACAGCTAGGCGTTTTGCTTTTTTTTACCCGATTTGGAGGTAGTCTTTTATGGAACTCACTCCCCGTCAGACAGAGATTCTGGAACTGATCCGTTCGCATATTGCTGATACTGGATACCCTCCCACTCGTGCAGAGATATGTGAAATTATGGGGTTTAAATCCCCCAATGCGGCAGAGGATCATCTGCGGGCGCTCTCCCGCAAAGGTGTTATTGAGGTGCTTCCCGGTACATCCAGAGGCATCCGTGTTCTGCTGCCGGATGAGCCAGAAGGATTGCCTGTGGTGGGTAAGATTAAATCGGGTGCCCCTCTCCTGGCTGAACAAAATATTGATGGACATTACGCCATTGATCCCAGCAGGTTTCGTCCCAAACCTCATTATCTGCTGCGTATGCAGGATGGCAGCATGCAGGATGCAGGTATTGCGAATAAGGATCTGCTGTTGGTGCACCGTACAAAGAAATTTCAAAATGAGCAGATTGTTATTGTCAGGCTGGATGGTGAAGTAATGGTCAGGCGTATCCGACAACATGGGCGCTGGAAGCATCGTATCAGGCTGGAGTCTGGTAGTGCCGGTTTTGAGTCGTATGATGTTGATACACGGAAACAGACGCTGGTGGTTGAAGGTCGGGTGGTTGGATTGGTTCGATCTCTGTAATCCAGTGCTGCTTATAGAAACAAAAGGGTTGAGGAGAGTCTCAACCCTTTTGTGTGAAAGCCTTAATCATTATAGCCAAGCATAAATCCCGCTTCCTCCAGCCTTATCTTCTCTTGCTGCAACTCCATTCGGGTAAGAGGGTGTCTTTTTAACCAGTCTCCAGGAAAGCGGAGTTCCAGGCTGTTCTCTTTTACAGTGAGTCCAATGTTGGGCCTTGTTTCAGTCGTACGGCCCCGGTGCAACAGGATGGCCAGACGTAACAGGATGCACAGTCGTTTGGTGTTTTCTCTGTTGATGATGGGCAGTGATTCAAATGCATCCAATGGGAATTTTCGCCGGTGACCCCGTACCAATATGGCCAGCAGCATCTGTTCCGGGTGCGAGAAGCCCGATAGGTCAGAGTTTTCGATTAAATAGGCCCCATGCTTGTGAAACTGACTGTGTGAGATGGTCAGTCCCAACTAATGTATGCGTGCGGCCCAGCATAGAATCTCTAATTGACCATCCTTGGTCAGCTCCCATGCCTGGCTGGCCTGAGTGAAGAGTTTGTGAGCAGTTGTTTCTACCTGTTTTGCATGCTTTAGATCCAGATGGTAACGCATGCAGAGAGAGTGGACAGTGCGTTCACGCACATCCTCATGTTGAATTCGCCCCAGCTTGTCATAGAGGAGTCCTTCCCTTAATGCCTGGTCGGAAACCTGCATCTTCTCCAGATGCAGGGTTTTGAATATGGCGAGCAGTACGGCGACGCCACCCGGGAAGACAGCTTGGCGCTCCTGACTAAGCCCTTCGAGTGTTAGCATATCTGTATTGCTGGCAGTGATGAGTGCCTCTCGTAATCGATGCAGGGATTCAAGGGTGATGCCCTCGCTGCTCCAGTCGGCACGCTGTACCACCTCGCCGATGCTGCGAATGGTGCCGGAGCTGCCGATAGCGGTTTGCCAGCCAAGCCGTCGGTATGCCCGCCGAATGGGGCGAAGCTCCAGTGCCGCGGCCAGTTCAGCGGCCTGCATAGCACCTGCGGTGATCTCCCCCTGGGGAAAGTAGAGCCGGCTCATGCTGACACAGCCCATGTAGAGGCTTTCACGGCGTTTGATATCGAACCGTTTTCCAACGATAAGCTCGGTGCTGCCGCCGCCAATATCCACCACCAACCGCTGATTATCGCCAGCCAGGCTGTGAGCAACGCCAAGATAGATCAAGCGGGCCTCTTCGTGTCCGGCAATGATCTCAATGGGATGCCCCAGGGTGCTCTCTGCCTGGGTTATAAAATCCCTCGCCTGCTTTGCCTGCCGCAGGGCATTGGTGCCAACAGCGCGCACACTGCCGGGGGGTAGTGTGCGTAACCGTTGCCCGAAGCGGCCAAGACAGGCCAGTGCGCGCCTCCGCGCCTCCAGTGACAGCTCTCTGTTTTCATTGAGTCCGGCCCCAAGGCGTACCATCTCCCGAATCCGGTCGATGATCTGGATATCGCCATCAATCACCCTGGCGACGATCATGTGGAAGCTGTTGGAGCCAAGGTCGACCGCAGCGATTGTTCTGGGTGCGTTGTTATCGTCTCTGCTCATCTGTTGTTCAATGTTTTGGATCGTATCGGTTGTCTATGCAGTATCCCTTCAGCTTAGCATTTTGCGGTGGTGATGTTCTCTTTATAGGTTAAACTCGAAGGTATGAACTTCTGTAGTCAGTGTGGTGCAAAGGTCGAGCTGCAAATACCCGAAGGAGATAATCGGGAGCGTCATGTATGCTGTGATTGTGACGCTATTCATTATCAGAACCCGCGAATCATTACCGGCTGCCTGCCGGAGTGGCGGGGACGTGTGTTGCTCTGCCGCCGGGCGATTGAGCCGCGTGCAGGCTATTGGACCCTGCCCGCAGGGTTTATGGAGAATGGCGAGACGACGCATGATGGAGCTATACGCGAGACCCTGGAAGAAGCCAATGCCCGGATAGATGTGGCGGGTCTTTTTAGTCTGTTCAATCTCCCGCATGCTGATCAGGTATTTATGATCTATCGGGGGCAACTATTGGATCTTGATTTTGGTCCGGGTGAGGAGAGTCTGGAGGTTCAGCTGTTTGCAGAGGATGAGGTTCCATGGGATGAGCTGTCCTTCCCGATGATCGAACAGACCCTTCGTCTCTATTTTCGTGACCGCCTGGCGGGGGTGTTTGGGCCACATGTCGGCACCATCAGACGGGTTTCAAAAGCTCCCCGCAGCTATAGTATTGAGATGCACTGACCCGTTGTGGGTCAGCGTCCTCCCGGATAGACCATTCTGACATTAGTCGCAACCAGACCATTGCCTTTCTGATCGCTCTCCTTAAGGTAGAACTCGATGATGGTATTGCGATTGAGCAGATCATCAACGGTGACATCGTCAGCCAGTTCATTGATATGACAAAAGACGCTTTCGTAAGGTGAATCCGGGTCGCGTGGATCGGTGATCCACAGATTAGGGGAGACCTCCCGGATAAAACGCAGAAAGCCGTATCCCTTATCCTCAAACCATTTGGTGCAGACACCGCGTACGCAGTAGCCGGGTTTTCCCCATTCATTACGTGGCTCACAGGAGAATGGCAAAAGGTCAGGGATAAGAAAGCCGGAATAGAAAGCATCGACCTGGCGTTGCAGCGCCTTGGATACATTACGGAAACCGATCAGTTCGACCCGGCAACCTCTGTTCTGCAGTGCGGTGACCGCCTGCAGAAAATCACCGTCACCGGTCAGCAGTAGCACCTGATCCAGGTTGGTTGCCTGCAGCATGGCATCAACTGCAAGATCCGGATCGGCATTGGCTTTGGTGGTGACGTTTCCCTCCTCATCAACATAGCGCTGTACGTTTTTAACCGTAATTTTCCAACCAAAATCTCGCACCATCTGCTGGTAGGCATAAGATTTTTGGGCATATTCAGGTTCATTCCTGGCGCGTTCGGGATCAAAGGCGATGTAGGTGTTAAGCCGCTGTGGCGTGCCGCCATTGCGTGTGGCAAAGCGGCGCAGATTATCGTAGCGGAGTTGGTAACCGCCGTTAAAGCGGACATTTTCGGCATCAACGAAGACGCCAATTTTTAGGTTTGATTCCAAAATAACTTCTCTCTGGAATTGTTCCATCAATTCAATATTAGGGATGAGTTTTACCTGATCCAAGAAAGGCCCCCTAAAACCTGTCTATTTTTAGGGGTAAATATATGGGGCAATGGTAATGCTTTTTGGTCGTGGGCTGCAACTGGGGCAGGGAAGGTGTTGCTTGTTGCACATTCGGAAGCGGGGCTTTAGCCCTGCAATTCTGTAGCCGGTGTTTGTCAACATAGTTGTCGCCTCGACCTACGCAGCCTGATTTAAATCAGGCTCATCTTTCTCCGGGTTCAACCAGACCTGGTCCGGCAGTTCCCAGTTCCTGATTTCACCGCTCCAGCGGTTGGGGTGACGTGCC
>JAJRZI010000139.1 GCA_024275295.1 Gammaproteobacteria bacterium
AAACTGTTCTTTGCGGGTCTTCTTGCGGAATTTCTCGAAGTTAGTATCGGCAAAGGTTTGTTGGCGCATGTCAGATTCTAGCGTTCTTAGGAGGATGCGGTATTATCGCTCAAAATACGGAATTAATCAGAGGTTCCCTAAGTAGGCGGGCACATAAGTCGCACCCACCTTACCAGCCTTCAACAGTACAGTACGCTATCACAATCAACCCTCTGGCTTACTCTTCAGACGGCTCATCACTCTTGCTCTGTTTGAGCATATCAGCCAGACTGACAAAAGGGTTAGATGTAGCAACCTTATGCTCTGTTTTTGCCGAACCACCATGACCACGCACATGATCCACATAGCGCTGGTGCTCGTTATCGTGACAGTAGAGACACAGATTCTCCCAGTTGCTGCCATCAGGCGGGTTGTTGTCGTGGTTGTGATCCTTGTGATGCACAGTCAGTTCATGGAGATTTGTCCGGGTAAACTCTCGACTACAGCGACCGCATATCCAGGGATGGATACGCAGGGATTGCTCTCGGTAAGTCAGAGAACGCTCCTCTGCTGCACGCCGGGCATCAATGACTATTTGATCAAGTTTTGATGTATCCTTTGGCATAATCCCTATCTCGCTAAAGCCTCAGCTATATTAGTTCCAACAACTCCCGGACAGCATTATCCGCGCCCTCTGCAACCTGACTGATAGAGGCATCCAGCATGTAACAAGGCGAAGTCACCAGCTTGCGTTGCTCATCAACAACAACCTCAGCATGCGTGGTCTCCTGATGAGTGCTGCCCATCGCTTCAATAGCGCCAATGGTGTCGGCATCACTGCCAATCGTCACCCTGGCGCCCTTCAGGATTCTGGCCAGCACCGCCGGAGCAATGCAGAGCGCCGCAATGGGTTTGCCCGCCTCAACCATCGCTGTAACCGCATTGGAAACATCCGCATTGACCGTGCATTCAGCGCCATCAAAGGCCAGGGTCGAAAGATTTTTTGCTGCACCAAATCCACCGGGGAGGAGCAGCGCATCAAATGCTGTCGCATCAAGTTTACCCAGTGGTTTGATATTGCCCCGTGCGATCCGCGCCGCCTCTACCAGTACATTCCGTGATTCGGGCATCTCATCACCTGTGAGGTGATTGATGACATGGTGCTGCGCCATGTCAGGTGCAAAACATTGATAATCGGCACCTTGGCGATCAAGCGCCAATAACGCTAGAACCGACTCATGGATTTCAGCGCCATCATAGACGCCACAACCCGATAAAATGACCGCCACTTTTTTGTTTGCCATCATGCTCTCCTCCGTTATTGCCGGCCCCATAGCAGATCCTGCAGGCCTGTAGTTCTGGATAGTTTTCGCTCTACTGCCGCCAATAATATTTCATCCCTGGCATAAAGCTCAAACCGACTTCTGGCGCGCGTAATTCCCGTATAGACCAACTCCCGGCTGAGCAGTGGATTATCCTCCTCTGGAAGAATCAACAGTACCGACTCGAATTCCGACCCCTGGCTTTTATGCACCGTCATGGCATATACCGTCTCATGCTCTGGCAGTGACGCAGGCACAAGTTTACGAACAGCCCCATCACTGCACTGGAAACAGGCACGCAGTCGCCCATCGGACTCTGGGTCAGGCAACAGCAGACCCACATCACCATTATAGAGACGCAGCCCATGATCATTGCGCATGACCATGATGGGGCGCCCGATATAGTAATCACTGCCGGCATCTATCAGGCCGCGTGTTGTGAGGAGCTGCTCAATTCTTTGATTCAGCAGAGTAACACCCTGCGGCCCGCCACGGATGGCACAGAGAACCCGGAAGCTGTTGAACAGCGCAAAGAGATGATCAATATCCTCCCCGGATTTTATCGCTTCAAGGTAGCCTTGATAGCGATCCGCCGCCTGTTCGGCAATGGTGTCATGCAATCTATGCAGATGAACATCAGGCAGACCCTTATTATTTAACAGTGAAAGCGCATCTTTGCCTTCACCCCGGTTGACCGCTTTTGCCAGCTGACCGATACCACTCTCTTCTGTAAAACGATAGCTTCGATGCAGCAGCAGAATAGAATCGGCAATGGGCGGTGATGACTCACGCCGGGATGGCAACCTCTCTCCAATCAACCCTGCCAGCTTGCTGCGGAAGGCGTCTGAGAATGCCTCTGTTTTTCCACAGATGTCCGCCAGAACGGCGCCCGCCTCGACCGATGAGAGCTGATCTTTATCACCCAGCATAATGAGTCGCGCCTGCTCGGGTAGCGCCCACATCAGCTTGGCCATAAGGGCTATATCCACCATCGAGGCCTCATCCAGTATCAGCACATCTATGGGCAATGGATGATCCTGATTGTGTTGAAAATAGACAGAATCCATCCTGGCACCCAGCAGTCGATGCAGTGTTGTGGCCTGCTCCGGGATGGCATCACGGATAGTCTCATCCACTGGCAATCCCTGTTTTGCCTGATGGATCGCCTCTTGCATACGTGCGGCTGCCTTACCTGTTGGTGCAGCCAGTGCTATCTTTATATCCAGCCCATTGGGTTGCTGACACAGCAACGCAAGGATGCGAATTACCGTGCTGGTTTTGCCGGTTCCTGGGCCGCCTGAAATAACACTGAATCGGTTCAATACAGCAGCAGCTGCCGCCACCTTTTGCCAGTCTGTTTCTGTAGATATTGAGGGGAAGAGTTGCTGTAAATCTTTTTTAAGCTGGCTTTCATCAACGGATGCAGCAACTGCACCCGTCCGCCTATTCAGTGCCTGCGCAAGATCCTGTTCATATTGCCAGTATCGATAGAGATAGAGCCTGCCCGCCTCATCCAGAACAAGCGGGCAATACTCTCCTGGCCTGCCCACAACCGACTGCCCCTGTAGTGCCGCCACCCACTCCTTATAATCAGGTAACGTAACAAATCCAACAGCATCACCAAGATAGATCTTTCTACCTGCCTCACAGGTCAGATCAAGACAGACATGTCCATTGGCGGTGGCATGACTTACCCATGCCGCAGCCCATGCCAGTTCATCTGATTCACTGGCAGAGAGGCGGCACATCAGCTGTGCAAAACTGACATCCAGCTGGGTCAGTTGCCCCTGTTTTTTCAGTGCCTGTAGCTGTTTCATGATTATGGTGCAACCAGATAGCGATCCATCGCCTCAATCAACTGCTTTGATGGCTTATCCCAATAGACGCCACACTCTGATCCTGTAGCTGGATGCATACCCCGCACAAAAAGATAGAAGGCACCGCCAAAGTGCTGCTCATAATTATAGTCAGGAAGACGCAGGCTCAGATAGCGATGCAACGCCAGGGTATAAAACAGATACTGGAGATAATAGGCCTGCTGTGCAATCACCCGTACCAGACTTTCACCAGAGTAGTCACCCGGCTCACTGCCCAGCCAGTTGGATTTATAGTCGGCCAGATAGAAACAGCCATTGACCTCAAACACCAGATCGATAAACCCTTTCATAAACCCACTGACATCCGCAAAGTTGATATGCTCAATAGCCTGGCGCATCACCTCTGTTGATGCAAATTCATGCTCCAGTAAAATATTGCGCAGACCTTCTGCATTGATGGGCGCCAAAGGAAAGTAAAACTCCAACTCAACCAGACGCTGTTTGTCACTCACTGTCTTAAGATACAGTGTTCCTGCCCTATCCAGCGATGTAGCCAAAACAGACTCTACCATGTTGGCAACCACTGGCATCCAACCTGTTTTAAACCCGTTAATTAGCAGTGCATCTTCAACCAGGGTTTCAAGTTTTTCCCGTTTATAGCTGGCAAAATTGAGCTGTTCAAAGATTGTATGAATACAACGGCCCGCACGCGCGCCTCGAGGAAACCCAAAGATATCATCTGCCGCAGGACTGTCTGTCGGTGTTAGCTGCTGCATATCATAATCCGGCTGGTCAGCCGTATGGCCAGAGGTCAGCGCACTAAAGCTGGTCACGCGCAAGCGCATATCAAACCGCCGGTTAAACTGCTTGACTGAACCCATCTCATCCTGATTATCACGGGACTGTACAGCTCTACCCTCACTTTCAGGGATTGGGCCAACCCAGACACTACCCTCCGCTTTTTTCGCAAATTCATCGAGCGAGGTTTGACCACCGCTGTCAGGGGTTAACAGCCACGCCAGCGCCGATTTTTCTGCCCCACTGATATTGCCCCAGATGATATAACAGCGATGCTGGGCGCGGGTCAGCGCTACATAGAGCAGGCGCAGATTTTCAGCACGCTCCTCCTGAATGGCAAATTCACGATCTGCATCCATGCGATCCGACCCAAGCTCCAGCACGGGCTTGTATTCCTCTCGTTCATCATGAAAACAGTAGGGGCTTTTCTTCTCCTCCGCATAGATCCTGTCCGCCCATAAAAAAGGACAAAAGACGATGGGATACTCCAGCCCCTTACTCTTGTGAATGGTGATAATCTGCACAAGATCCTCATCACTTTCAAGGCGCAGCTCCTGCTCATCCGATGTCTGATCACTGCTCTGACACTGTCGCGAGAGCCACTTGACCAATCCCTCCATTCCCGGTTGCGTTGCACTGTCATGTTGATGCAGCAGCTCACCCAGATGCTGCAGATTAGTAAGTCGCCGCTCTCCATCCGCTCTACCCAACAGCCGTTGCGCCACCTGCTCATCTGACAGCAGCTGACGAAACATTCGGACAAAGCCCCTCTCTTGCCAGAGTTGGTGGTAGCCATGAAACAGTTCCAGCTTCAGCTCAAGCGCCCGCTCATCAACCTGTAGATGTTCAATATCATTACCATCCAGCCCCAGCATATCTGTCGCCAATGCCGCCATGATACGCGCCTGCCTCACAGGCTCTGTAACCGCACTCAACACCCGCAGCAGCTCTGCTGCCTCATGCGAATGAAAGATATTCTCACGCGATTGCTGAACGCCGTAGACACCCAGTTCACGCAGCTGCCGGGCAACCATCTCTCCCTGTCGGTGTGAACGCACCAATACCGCCACATCGCCACCATTCAGATTTCGATCGCCGATCTGTGCCTCTCCCTCCTGCCCTTGCCGTAGCAACCGGGCAATCTCCGCAGCTGTGGCACAGGTCGCCAAACGCTCCGCATCCTGCTTGGGCATGGCTTTCTCTTCATCCGGCATCAGCCAGACCCTGAACGGCGCTTCCACACCATCGTTGTCCTGAAGTTCATCCCGTGATTTTATTGCAGCATCAACCTCATAAAACAGAATCCAGTCATAAAAAAAACTGGTGCGCGATTGTTTAAACAGGGTATTAACAGCGTTGATCAGCTTGGGATCTGACCGCCAGTTGGTTTTTAGGGTGTAGCGGTTTTTGGCATCCTCACGGGCCTGATGATAGGCAAATATGTCTGCACCACGAAAGCTGTAGATGGCCTGTTTTGGATCACCCACCAGAAAAACCGGCAGTTCACTATTATGGGTCATCATTGAGAAGATCCGGTATTGGATGGGATCAGTATCCTGAAACTCATCAATCAATACCGCAGCATAGCGCTGACGTATGACCTCGATCAGTACAGCACCCTGTTCACCCAACATAGCTGTATGCAAATCCAGTAACAGGTCATCAAAGGATTGGACACCTGCCCTGGCCTTACGTACCGACAGTTCCTGATTGCAGTAGGCCAATAGATTCTGTTTCAGCGCAACCAGTGCCTGGGCGTAACAGGAATCCAACCGACCCCATACTTCGGCCAGCACCTCACAGGCATCAAAGAAGGGGTGCTCAGGTGGTGCTTTACCTTTTTTAACCGAGGCTGCCAATTCACGGGTGGTAAATTTGGTGAATTTTTCGAAGGGCGCACCAGGCTGTGCATTTATATAGTTATCCATCTGCTGGAACCAGCTTTCCAGCGATCCCTTGCGATACTTGTTGCCATTCAAACAGGTATCAGATTGCAACAGATTCTGAATATCATCCCCGGCATCCACCCAGATATCACGCACCTGTTCAAAGGCCTGAAGAAGCGCGGCCTCCTGCAAAGCCAGATCAGCTGGCAACCCCCTGCCTCGTACATCCAGATAAGGCCTGCCAATGCCCTTTTGCACACTTGAGAGGAGGGCGTCAGGTGTAACATTTTTAGCCAACAAAAAGTATGCCAGGCCGGGGGAGAGATCCTGTATCTGGCAACGCCAGAAGTCAGCTGCAATCTCCTGCAACAACTCTGTCTGCTCAGAAACCAATTCAGATTCAAAAGACATGCCACTCTCAAAGGCATGCTCTGATAACACCCGCTGATAAAAGCCATGAATAGTAAATATGGCCGCCTGATCAAAGCCAAGAATAGCCAGTCGCAAACGGCGCTGCGCCTGTGTGTGATCTTCACTCCGATCCAGCAACCCCTGGTAAAAAGGATCACCGCTTTCACCCTGTTCAAAGGCCTGCAACAGTTCAACCAGGCGGCGGCGAATGCGCTCCCGTAGTTCCGCCGTGGCTGCATTGGTAAAGGTTACGACCAGGAGCTTATCTACCCTGCACTCCATCTCCAGCACCAGTCGGGCATAGAGTCCGGTGATGGTAAAGGTCTTACCCGTACCGGCGCTGGCCTCAATCAGATTGAGACCGCTCAGCTCGGTAGATAAAAGATCCAGCTCCTTCATTTTTTCAGGCTCAACCCATAGTCACCCAGTGGTAACTTGTCACAATAAACAAGAAAAGCCCCTGAACGGGGCTTGCTTCAATTTAAACCAATGAGACCCTGCTTGATTCAGTGTCTCCTTCAAATATGGATGGCTCGCCCATCCACATCCAGTGCAGCCTCTTTTAATGCCTCACCCATACTGGGGTGGGCGTGGCAGGTGCGGGCAATATCTTCAGCTGATGCACCCACCTCTATGGCCATGACCGCTTCAGCGATTAGATCACCGGCATTTGGGCCAACTATATGTACACCCAGTACCCGGTCACTTGCAGCATCCGCCAGTATCTTTACAAACCCTTCCGTCTCACCATTGCAGCGCGCACGCGCATTGGCGCTAAAGGGGAATTTGCCTGCATTATAGGCGACACCATCCTGCTTGAGACCATCTTCAGTACGACCAACACTGGCCACTTCAGGCGAGGTATAGACAATACCAGGGATGGCAGCATAATTGACATGGCCAGGTTTGCCTGCCAGATGCTCAGCCAGGGCAACCCCCTCCTCTTCCGCTTTATGCGCAAGCATCGCGCCACCAATAACATCACCAACGGCATAGACTCCATCAACATTGGTTTTAAAATGTTCATCTACATCGATAAAGCCTCGCTCATCCAGTGCGACACCCAGCTGCTGCAATCCCAATCCTGATGTGTAGGGCCTGCGACCAACCGCCACCAGTACAATATCCGCTTGCAGAGTCTCGATGGCGCCATCTTTAACCGATTCCAGAGTAAGCTGAACACCATCGGCATTGACCACGGCGGCTGTCACCTTGGTTGAGAGTTTCAGTTTCATCCTCTGTTTTTTCATGCTGCGCTGCATCTGTTTGCGAACATCCTGATCCATGCCCGGCAGCAGGGTATCCAAAAACTCAACCACGGTGACATCAGCGCCCAGGCGACGCCACACCGAACCCAGCTCCAGACCGATAACACCACCGCCAACAACCACCAGACTGGCAGGAACCTTATTCAGGCTGAGTGCTCCTGTGCTTGAAACAATGCGCTGCTCATCAATCTCAAGCCCTGGCAGTGGAGCAACATCAGAGCCAGTAGCAATAAGCACATTTGAGGTAGAGAGAATTTGCTCATCACCACCATCCAATGGCATAACCATCACCTGGTCAGAGGCGATTAGTTCACCCCTCCCTTTGAAATAGGTGACGTTATTTTTATTGAAGAGAAATTCAATGCCTTTGGTCAGATCCATCACCACCCTGTCTTTACGCGCCATCATGGTCGCTATATCTATATCCAGCGACCCTGTCTGTATACCGTGTGCGGCAAAATCCTTGGCTGCATGCTCATAGTGATGAGATGATTGCAAAAGCGCCTTGGATGGAATGCATCCTACATTCAGGCAGGTGCCGCCCGGCAGACCACGCTTATCGACACAGGCGACCGTCATGCCTAATTGGGCTGCCCGAATGGCCGCCACATAGCCACCTGGCCCGCCGCCGATTACGATCAGGTCAAATCTGTTTTCACTCATTATGTAACTCTCTAAATTTGGATAACCTAATATAGGCACAGGTATCGATCAGGCTTCTAGCAGCATGCGTTGCGGATCTTCAATACACTCTTTTATGCGCACCAGAAAACCCACTGCTTCACGCCCATCTACAATACGGTGGTCATAGGATAGGGCCAGATACATCATGGCTCGGGCCTGAATAGCACCATCTGGCATCACCATGGCACGTTGGGTGATATTGTGCATGCCCAGAATACCAGACTGGGGACTATTAAGGATGGGGGTCGACATCATGGAACCATAGATTCCACCATTGGTGATTGTGAAGGTGCCGCCTTGCAGCTCATCCAAAGCCAGTTGCCCTGACTTGGCTTTGCCAGCCAATTCACGAATTCTACTCTCTATCTGCGCAAAATTGAGATGCTCTACACCACGCACTACAGGAACCACCAGCCCCTGACCAGAGCCTACCGCCACGCCGATGTCATAGTAATTTTTGTAGACAATCTCATCACCATCAATCTGTGCATTAACCGCAGGAAACTCCTGCAGGGCGATCACACAGGCCTTGGCAAAGAGTGACATAAAACCAATGCGCACACCATATTTCTTCTCGAACACCTCTTTATAACGGGCGCGCATCTACATGCAGGCTGTCATATCCACCTCATTAAAGGTAGTCAGCATGGCCGCCGTATTCTGGGCTTCCTTCAGGCGCTCTGCCATGCGCTTGCGCAACCGCGTCATGCGCAGACGCTCTTCACGCGGCTCAACTTCAACTGACGCTGCAGACGCCACAACTGCAGGGATGGCTGCGGCAGCGCGTACCGGCGTTGGCTCTGCCTTGGCTGACTCAAGATAAGCCAGCACATCACCTTTGGTTAACCGCCCCTCTTTGTCTGCTATTGGAATAACTGCCGGATCAAGCTTGTGCTCCTCCACCAAGCGGCGAACAGCAGGCATCAACACCTCCTCTTCAGCGGTCAACGGCACCGCTTCAGGCTCTGCTGCTGAAGGGGTACTATCTGTTGTTACATCTGCTGCTGCACCTTCAGCAATCAGGCCAAGTACTGCACCAATCTCAATATCTTCACCTTCATCAACCAGGATGCTTTTAAGCAGGCCGGCAGCTGGGGCATTGACCTCCACCGTCACCTTATCTGTTTCCAACTCCAGCAACGGCTCATCCAATGCAACCACTTCACCCGCAGATTTCAACCACTTCAGAACGGTCGCTTCAGTTATCGATTCACCAATGGTGGGTACTGTTATCTCTATCTCCATGATTTCCTCAATCATATTTTTATTCAGAGGGTTGAGCCAAACAGCCAAGCGGCGTGGCTCGCCGAAAAGGTTGTTGTAGATCCATCAATGACCAGTTCAACGACTGCTCTACCAGCAGTTGCTGCTCTTCCAGATGTTTGGCCATTGAACCTGTAGCCGTAGAGGCCGTGGCCTTACGCCCAACAAATATGGGACGATCATTGGCGCAGTGGATGGCATCCAGTATAAATTGCAGGCGCGGCATAACAAACAGCCAGGCCCCCATATTGGCCGGCTCTTCCTGACACCAGATCAGCTCTGCATTCTGGTAGCATTTAACAGCCTCAACCAGGCTATCTCTCGGCCAGGGGTAGAGCTGCTCTACCCGTATGATGGCCACATCATCAATGCCCTGCTTCTGCCGCGCTTGCAGCAGATCATAATAGACCTTGCCGGTGCAAAGAACGATACGCCTGACCCTGTCATCAGCCACCAGGGATTCACTCTCCCCAATCACCCGATGAAAGGCTGAATCCGGCCCCATATCAGCCAGCGCACTCACACATTGCTTATGCCGTAGCAGCGATTTTGGCGCCATCACAATCAATGGCTTGCGAAAGTTGCGGTGCACCTGTCGCCGCAGGGCATGGAAATAGTTGGCCGGTGTGGTCAGATTCACAACCTGGATATTATCTTCTGCACAGAGTTGGAGATAGCGTTCCAGCCGGGCTGATGAGTGCTCTGGCCCCTGTCCTTCATAACCGTGTGGCAGCAACATGACCAGGCCGGATAGCCGCAACCATTTTGATTCACCAGAACTTATGAATTGATCAATAATCACCTGGGCACCATTGGCAAAATCACCAAACTGCGCCTCCCAGATCACCAGGGCATTGGGTTCGGAGAGGGTGTAACCGTATTCAAAACCCAGCACCGCTGCCTCGGAGAGCGGGCTATCAATCACCTCATATTTAGCCTGCTGATCCGCAAGATGATTCAGCGGGATGTAGCGCCGTTCACTCTGCTGATCCACCAATACCGAGTGACGATGCGAAAAGGTGCCACGCCCCGAATCCTGCCCCGACAACCGTATCGGGATCTGCTCACACAGCAGACTGCCAAAGGCCAGTGCCTCTGCTGTTGCCCAGTCAAAGCCATCACCCGACTCCAGCATCTTCTGCTTGTTTTTAAACAGCCGCAGGATCTTGCTGTGCAGCAGCAGATCCTGCGGTTGCCGAATCAGTGCAGCACCAATCCGTTGCAGTTGGTCTATGGGTACGGTGGTCGCATCATTATGAAACTCCTCTTCCTCCTGAAGTATGCTCAGCCCCTCCCATTTGCCCTCCAGCCAGTCGGCCTTATCCGGCTCAAAGCTATCGGCTGATGCAAAATCCTGCTCCAGCCTTGCCTTGAAATCATTGACCATCTGGCCAGCCTGGGCAGTGGTCAGCAGCCCCTCACTGATCAGCTGTTCAGCATAGATCTGGCTGGTGGTTTTATGTCCGGCAATGGCACGGTACATGATCGGCTGGGTAAAAGATGGCTCATCACTTTCATTGTGGCCATAGCGCCGATAACAGAACATATCGATCACCACATCATGCTTAAACTTTTGCCGAAACTCCGTGGCAATCCGGGCAACATGCACCACCGCCTCCGGGTCATCACCATTGACATGAAAGATTGGCGTTTGCGTCATCTTCGCCACATCAGAGGGATAAGGTGAAGAGCGGGAATAGCTTGGGCTGGTGGTAAAACCAATCTGATTATTGACAATAAAGTGGATGGTTCCACCCGTTTGATACCCTTTTAACTGAGCCAAATCCAGCGATTCAGGGACAAGTCCCTGCCCGGCAAAAGCGGCATCACCATGCAACAGCAACCCCATGGTACTGTATCGTTCAGCATCACTGTTATGCATCTGCTTTGCACGCACTTTACCCAGCACAACCGGATTAACCGCCTCAAGGTGCGACGGGTTGGCGGTGAGCGACAGGTGAATCAGGTTGCTGTCAAACTCACGATCGGCCGAGGTACCCAGGTGGTACTTCACATCACCGGAACCCTGTGCCTCTTCCGGGTGGGAGGGCCGCCCCAGAAATTCAGCAAAGATCGCCCGGTAGGGTTTGCGCATCACATTGGCCAGCACATTGAGCCGACCACGGTGCGGCATGCCGATCACCACCTCTTTAACCCCAAGCTGCCCACCACGTTTAAGGATCTGCTCCATCGCCGGTATCAAACTTTCACCACCATCCAAACCAAAACGCTTGGTGCCGGTATGTTTGGTGTGCAGAAACTGCTCAAACCCCTCCGCCTCAATCAGGCGTTCCAATATTGCCTTCTTCCCCTTCTCGGTAAATGAGGTCTGATTATGGATACCCTCAATGCGGCGCTGAATCCATGACTTCTGTTCAGGATCCTGAATATGCAGAAATTCAACGCCAATATTGCCACAATAGGTCTCCTGCAGCGTCTGAATAATCTCCCGCAGGGTGGCACACTCCAATACCAAAACATGATCAATGAAAATGGATTTGTCCAGATCTGCATCACTGAAGCCGTAGGTTCTGTAGTCCAACTCGGGATGGATCTCTTTACTCTCCAGCCCCAGCGGATCACAATTGGCATTCAGGTGCCCA
>JAJRZI010000140.1 GCA_024275295.1 Gammaproteobacteria bacterium
ATTTTATCACCTACGTAGAAATACAGTTGAAGAGTTACATCGTTGTTTACCGAAATCCTGCCGGTGAGAGGTTTTAAACAGCCCTGTCTCATGTGGCGGTATCGGTGTTTTTTCCCTGCTTCCGTCTACCATTTTCCCGAACCGTGGCGATAAAGCTGAGTTAAGCGGGCGCAGTTCCGCTTCTACGAAACTTATGCCCTATGGGTATAAAACCGATTAGCCCCCAAGATGGCCCCATAGGTTTTCGGATGCCAAGCTTTTTTCACCCTATGTTTATCACCCTACACGATGAATACCCGCGTTCAAGGAATGGGGTTCTGGTTGTCGAGTAATTTACTGTGGTTTTGATGGACGTTTACCCCGGTCTATCCTTCCCAAATCTTCACCCAGACGCACCGGAATATCCATGGCTTCATGCAAAATACTCATAACTCCGATCGCCCCATCGGATAACTCCCGGAAAAACAGGTAGTGATGCTCATAGCGGCTGAAAAAAACATCGATATCGAGATCCGGCGGCACTATCAAAGAGCTGGGCAGAGGTTTCCACGGCCGCTTTCTCTCGGCCAATTTCTGAATATGACCATGCAGGCCGCGGATGTATTTCTCGGCCTGTGCTTCTCCCCACTGCTCACAAGTGTAATCCCAGATTTCGTCCTGTCGTCGGTCAGCAGCTGAATAGAACCGATAACCGGTCATGCCTATTTCCCTTTGTTTCTGGTGATGACATCATCCGCCGTCACCTCCACATAGGCGCTTTCATCGGCTCGGAGCGCCGGCTCCAGCTCTTTACTTAACCACTCCCATACTTCCTGACGGCTTTTGAGGTCGTGCCGGATAAGGGTGCGGATATACTCGCTTGCGTTCTCGTAAAGGCCATACGCTCCTATCTGCTGTTGCAGGTGTTTTCTGAGCTTGCCCGTCACTCTGACATTGACATTTTCTGTTGCCATAACAGCTTCCTCTTACTTAACTTTCGTGTCTTTATCATTATGGTACCGTAAATAATAATTGCAATATAATTTACGGCAGTATTATTGAGGGGGGGGGCAGACTCAAATTTCGGGGTTATAAATTTTGGAGATTTTTTGGGTCGATTTTTGAGGGATTTTTGTGGCCAGTGAAAATCGGGGGACACAATACCGATTGGCTCAATTAAGCAAGCAGCCCGGGGTGCGGCACGAACCCCAACATGATCAAGGCGTGGAATGTGAATATTCAATAACACTGATCATACATCCAGGTTATAGAAACTCTGCTTCAAAACAAAAGCCCCGCACTGCGAGGCTTTGTTGTTCTACAATCAAAGACAGCCCGTGTATTCAACAGCAGTTTCTTCATCATTTATGGTGGGGGTTGTCCAGAATTTAGGTGTATCTTTATGTTTTTATTGAAAATAAAATAGGGTGTCAGTGCGGATCCGCCGTGGTACCATGACTCACTATGAGGCAGTCAATGCCTAACCGAGCCGGAATCAGCAATTGATTTATACACGAGAAATCAGGCCAAAACGCTCTTTCCAGCGCCCGCGGTAATCGGGGGCCTTCAGACTGCGCCAAAGCAGGCGCAACAGCACAAGCGGCAGCGCCAGGTAAAGCAGGGTAGTATAAAAACGCCTCATGCTACCCCATCACAGGCCTTTATCGCTGCCTCCACCGCAGCAGCATTGTCTCGCAGATGATCCGGGGTAATTGTGCCCACCATTACACTGCTCACCCCCGGCTGGGCAAAGATAAACCGCATGGCCTCTTCAACACCTCCAGCCCCGATATGGCCACTCTGCAGGGCCTTTTTAATCAGCACACCTCTACTGCGTAAATTAGCAGCCCGTAGCACTGGCACCTCATCCTGATAAGCAGGACTGCAGGTAATCATGACGATATCGGTCTCCACCACAGCAAGTAGACCGCCAACCAGGGTTTTGGTAGAGATACCGTGGGCGCGGATCAGCCCCCTCTCTTTCAATGCACGCAGAGCATCCAACGCACCCTCCTCTTTCAAGGCACGGTAGTCATTACCATCCGAGTGGATCAGCACTGCATCCAGATAATCTGTTTTCAGGTTACGCAGGCTCTGCTCAACGGTGCGGATGGTGGTGTCGTATGAGAAGTCAAAATAGGACTTCCCCTCCTTAAAGAACTCGCCCACTTTGGAGACAATAACCCAATCATCCCTGGAGCCTGGCAGCAGTTGCCCCAGACGCTCCTCACTGTTGCCGTATGCTGGCGCAGTATCCAGCAGGTTGATGCCCAACTCGCGGGCCAATGAGAGCAGCGCTACAACCGCCGCATCATCCGGGATTTCAAATGGATAAGGGTATTTTACCTGCTGATTTCGCCCCAGTTTAACAGTGCCAAGCCCCAGTGGGCTGACCTGGATTCCGGTATCACCCAATGCTCTCAGTTCCATATTTTTACCTCATCCCAGGGCGGCTGCGCCAAGGGTGGATAGGATAGATCGACAAGTGCGGTGCTGTCACCATTGTTGGGTTTAATGCCGTCCTGCTCCAGGCAGTGCAACACATCTGTCGCCAGACAGGGGGCAAATGCCAGCTTGGTGGGCCAGGTGGTGATTACACCCTGATCACTATCGACATGCCAACTGTCGGGACGTTTACCACCAGAGGTGGCAATCTCGGCTCGATCAATACGGCGCGTTGCCCAGCGAACATCTTTCAAATCAAGCCAGGGCAACAGCGCTGCAAGCTCTGCTTTGCCTGCTGCAATATGTTCACGCTCATCACGCGCCACACCGCTCTCTGCAACCTGGCCGCCAAGATGCCAGACAACCTCATCCCCGGCAAGTGGATAGCTGGTGATGGTGAGACGCGGATTGGCGCTGGCGCCCAAACAGTGGGCATAGAGTTGCGGTAGTGGCCCACGCGCCATCAGCATGTGCAGTGGGCGGCGTTGCATCTGCGGGGTTTTGCGGCCAAGTTGCTTTAATAAGGCCTCATTGCCTGCACCGGCAGCAAGTACCAACTGCTGTGCCTGTAGTGTAAATGAATCTGCTGGCGATCTGATTTTCAGACAACCCGGATGTTCCGGATCAAACTGTATCCTTTCGGGTTGAATGGCAAAACAGGCGTCGCCCTGCTGGCGCACCAGTTCTGCCGCCAGGGAGGGAACATCCAGCACTGGCTCTTCCAGCCGATAGACGCTGCCACTAAATGCACTGTTCTGAAACAGTTCTGGGCGATCCAGCCCTTCAACAGCCGCCATACGGCTGCGCATGAGCTTGCTGGCAAAGAAGCCGGTCATGCGTGAACCGAGGCCCTTGGTAGACCAGAGGTGTTGATATTGGGACAGCACCCGCACCCGGCGCAAATCCAGCTCACCCTCTCCAGTCAGACAATTCCGCCAGCGCTGTGGCATATCACCAATGGCCTGGGTTGCATCACTGAGGGTACCTGTCAGGGCGTACTTTGCGCCGCCGTGGATGATGCCTTGGGCGGCAATGGTATGAACGCCACCCAACGCACCTCTCTCCAGCAGGATGGTGCTATAACCGGCCTGGCGGCGTCTCGCCAACGTCCATAGACCCGCTATTCCACCACCAAAAATGACAACATCGACTGAAATTGGAGCGCTCATTTCACTCTACTATTACATGCCAAAAAAGGCAGTTGCACTTACCAAATCCGCTGAATAGCATATTGGTC
>JAJRZI010000022.1 GCA_024275295.1 Gammaproteobacteria bacterium
GCACGTCACCCCAACCGCTGGAGCGGTGAAATCAGGAACTGGGAACTGCCGGACCAGGTCTGGTTGAACCCGGAGAAAGATGAGCCTGATTTAAATCAGGCTGCGTAGGTCGAGGCGACAACTATGTTGACAAACACCGAAATCGCCCACCTGTGGCTGCTGTAAGGGGTGGGTTGAGCCCTGTGCACTGAAGGCTTCCGTGTTATCACACACGACAGGCAGAATATGGATCCGATAAAAAGATCAGCCGGCATACCTGATCCTCTCCAGTCCTGCCATACCGCATTAGTGGAAGGCTACGTCATCAAGGGGCATGTTCCTGCAGCAGATATTAAACAGCTCTTAAAAAAGCGTCCCAATATTGCAGGCCTGACTGCACCGGGCATGCCTATGAAATCACCTGGCATGCAAGCGCCAAAGCTAGCCCCAAAAGATTATGCTGTGCTGACCTTTACTGAGGATGGCAAAACATCAGTTTTTACAAAATACTGAAGCCTTAGCGAGAATATGTGCAATTTAAAAAATAACCTGGACGGTGTGCTAGTCTAACGACGCCCCAGGCTTAAGACGACGCTACCTCAATAAAAGGAAGTACAGCCCAAAACAGGCCCAGGAGAGTACCAACAATACCCAAGGTAGGTAGCTCAGCTTGCTTTGGACAATTTGTAGTGCAACTTCGGCTGTTGCTTCCTGAGTGACTGCCAGATTAGATGCCTTTTTAATTCGCTTATCAAGCTCACGCGCCTTTGCCTTTTGTTGGTTTTTGTATTGCTTAATCCCTTTTTGTATGCCTTGGGCAATGAGTTTGGTTTGCTCTTTTGTCTGTTCAGGTCGTTGAATGGAGCGCGCAATCTTTAGCGCTTCACCCTTTGTCTCTACAGATATATTCTCTTTTTTTTGATATTTAGCCATTGATTTTATAGATAAAAAATAATTGGAGGCGGCGTTTGTTCAGTATTACTCATACGATATGAGTGGTTAAAATAGCTGATAATTATATCATATCTATACAGCAGATTCTCTCCAACCCACGTATAGCTGCGTAATATCAAAAAATGCAATTTTGATATGAAAGGCATGATTACCTTGCTTTTATTGTGGTTGGCGAAGCAATACTTTAATGCTAATTTAGGTAAGGTAGTATTTTTTCAAATAAACCGGGAGATAGCGTTATGGCCATTGTGAAAGAAGACATTACCAGCCTTAAGAATGATATCCAAAACCTTCATAAAGATCTTAAAGAGGCAATGGATCATCTGGAGTATCACTTGGGTGTCAAAAGAATGGATGAAAATGATCTTGAGAAAATGTCTAAGCATTTAGCCGATATTGATCAGCACATGACAAGGCTGATTGCGCATGCAGGTTCACTGGAAGGGAAGTAGGCCTGATCTGTTATCAAAGCAGTGCATCTTTCAAGCTGGTCTTTAACTTGAAGTTAACCGGATTTTGAATTTTCAGTAGAAGCGCATTGCCAGCATTTGACCTGTATTGTGCTTCCCCCTTGTTCAAAGGGGGAAGCACAATTTGTACTACATCGTATAACCACGCTCTCCATGCTGATTGAGATCCAGGCCTTCAATCTCATCCTCTTCAGCGACACGCAGCCCCAATATGTGATCTACGATCTTCAGAATTCCGAAGGTCACAACAGCGGTATAGACAACTCCTGCAACAACGCCTACTAACTGAACACCAAACTGCTCCATCATGGTCTCAATGCCCTCTGCATAGCCATACCCACTGAATACACCCAGCGTGGTGGCTGAAAAGATGCCTGCCATCAGAGTACCCAATATGCCACCCACGCCATGCACTGGAAATACATCCAGTGAGTCATCAATCTTGAGTATGCGCTTGATATAGCTGGTTGCAAAATAACAGATAAAGCCTGCCATTATGCCAATCACCAATGCACCTCCTGGCCCGACAAAACCGGATGCGGGTGTGATAGTTCCCAAGCCTGCAATAACACCCGTCAGGGTGCCCAGGGCACTGGGTTTGCCATAGCGCTTCCACTCAATGGCACCCCAGGTCACAGCACCCGCTGCTGCAGAGATATGGGTCACTAACATGGCCATTGCTGCATCCCCATTGGCTGCCAGTGCACTGCCGCCATTGAAGCCGTACCAGCCAACCCAGAGCATGCCTGCGCCAGTAGCGGTCATTACCAGGCTATGAGGCGGCATGGCTGTAGCTGGGAAACCTCTACGAGGCCCCATCACAATAGCTGCCACCAAGGCTCCCACACCCGCTGTAATGTGTACGACTACACCACCGGCAAAATCATAGAGTCCCATAGCCCCCAGCCAGCCGCCACCCCAGACCCAGTGGGTCACGGGTGCATAGACCAGTACCAACCAGACTGCACTAAACAGGAGCATGGAGGAGAACTTCATACGCTCAGCAAAACCACCCACTACCAGGGCAGGGGTAATGATGGCAAAGGTCATCTGAAACAGCATAAAGAGAGATTCGGGGATATCACCTGAGAGGGTATCTTTGCCAATGCCTGCCAGCATTACTTTACTGAAATCCCCAATCAGGGCATTGCCTTCGCCAAAGGCCAGGCTATAACCAAGTACAAACCAGACGATAGAGGCCATGCCGGCAATGGAAAAGCACTGCATGATCACCGACAGTACATTCTTGGAGCGCACCAGGCCGCCATAAAAAAGGGCTAGTCCTGGTAGGGTCATAAAGAGCACCAGAGCTGTTGAGGTCAGAATCCAGGCTGTATTGGCGCCATTTATGGCTGTCTCATCAGCCAAAACCATGCCGGGCAAAAAAAACAGTAACAGAACCCACAATACAGGTTTACTCATCATTGACGGCATAAAAATGTACTCCTTAAAATGTTATCAGCTCGACATCTGCATCCAGACTGTAAGCAAGAGTTAATGGATGCCCTAAAATATTGCGACATGTTGCATAAATTATGCCTGTTTTAAATACACATATAGATCAATGACCTACAGCTGATCTGTTATTTGTTGAGCGCCAATTGCGCACCATTAATGCGCAGATTGATTGTTGCTTGCCACTATTTGGTGCGCAAGCTGACATCAAAATATTGAATACAAACCAAATAGAGACAAATATGAGACGATGGGGGCGTTAATGGTGCAATCGAAAAAGGATAGCACCTTGCTGCATCTTTTAAAGGGAGTCCGAATTCTACAGAAATTCTGCTTTTCTCGTTGATGAGATCTCATCTCAGAAAGATAGTGTAAACCCAGGGCTGACTATTTTAAGGTAAACTCTGCGCCATGTTGAAATTTGCCAATCTCTCCCTGCGTCGTGGAACCAGGCTCCTTTTTGAGGAGGCCTCTTTTACCGTTCATCCTGGGCAAAAAGTGGGTGTCACGGGGGCGAATGGCACAGGGAAATCAAGTCTGTTTTCTTTGATACGTCATGAGCTGCATGCCGATGCCGGTGATTTTAGCCTGCCGCAGAAATGGGTGATTGCCCATGTGGCACAAGAGACACCTGCAGTGGATCGGCTTGCTATTGACTATGTGATGGATGGCGATGCAGAGCTGCGGATGATTCAAGCCCGGCTGGCCACTGCAGAGCAATCTGATGACGGTCACAGGGTGGCGGAGCTGCATGCGCAACTTGAGGTAATTGGTGGCTACAATGCGCGCAGTCGGGCTGCCCGTCTGATGCGTGGTCTTGGGTTTAAACCAAACCAGGAAGATATGCCCGTACAGCAATTCTCTGGTGGATGGCGTATGCGCCTGAATCTGGCCCAAGCCTTGATGTGCCGTTCAGATCTGCTGTTGCTGGATGAGCCAACCAATCACCTGGATCTGGATGCGGTTATCTGGCTGGAGGAGTGGTTATGTCGCTATCCGGGCACGCTGCTGCTGATCTCACATGATCGGGATTTTCTGGATGCAGTTGTGACGCAGATTGCGCATCTTGAGCAGCATGGTGTTCAGCTCTACAGCGGCAACTACTCTGATTTTGAACTCATTCGCGCCCAGCGTCTTGCAAACCAGCGGGCTAGCTATGAGAAGCAGCAGCGTGAAGTTGCACACCTGCACAGCTATATAGATCGTTTTCGGGCTAAAGCCACCAAGGCGCGACAGGCGCAGAGCCGCATCAAGGCGTTGGAGCGGATGGAGCAGATTGCGCCTGCCCATGTGGATTCCCCGTTTCATTTTGACTTTAAGCCACCGGAAAAAGCGCCCAACCCATTGTTGCGATTGGAGGATGCCGGGGTCGGCTATGGTCAGACCCGGATACTTGAGGGTGTTAATTTAGGGTTGCGACCGGGTGACAGAATCGGGCTGCTAGGCCCAAATGGTGCAGGTAAATCTACTTTGATTAAGCTGCTTTCTGGTGAGCTATCCCTGCTTGCGGGCAAACGCTTGCCTGCTGCCGAGCTAAAGATAGGTTACTTTGCACAGCATCAGCTGGAACAGCTTCGGCCGGATGATAGCCCACTGGATCATGTTCAACGACTGGCTCCCAAGGCTAGTGAGCAATCGCTTCGCAGCTTTATTGGTGGTTTTGGGTTTATTGGCGACCGGGCGCTGGAACCTGTTGCGCCGCTTTCAGGGGGCGAGAAGGCGCGACTTGTATTGGCGCTGCTGGTATTTCAGCGCCCGAATCTATTGCTGCTGGATGAGCCGACCAACCATCTCGATCTGGAGATGCGCCATGCGTTAAGCCTGGCGCTGCAAGGGTTTGAAGGGGCCATGGTGATCGTTTCGCATGACCGCCATCTGCTGCGCACCACGACAGATCAGCTGCTGTTGGTATCCGGTGGGCAGGTGGATGAGTTTGCGGGGGCTTTGGACGACTATCCCGCCTGGCTGGCTGAAAATCGAAATGCTGCCGAGGTAAAAGTAGAGGCAGCAGCGGGGGATAACAGTGCGGCAGCACGCCGGGAGCGTAAACAGCTTGAGGCTGAGAATCGCCGTCTTTTGCAGCCATTGCGAAAAAAGCTAAAGGCGCTGGAGCAGGAGCTGGATCGCCTGGGACAGCAGCAACAAACATTGGAGCAGCAGCTTGCAGAACCCGAGATCTACACCAATGAGCAAAAAGATAAACTGAAACGCATGTTGGCAGAGAAAGCAGAGGTTGACCGTCTGCTTGCACAGACGGAGGAGAGCTGGCTAGAGGCCGGAGAAGCGGTGGATGCCGCTGAGCAGAATCTTGAAAGGTTTAGGGGGTGTTAACACCCCCCTAATCATCACCTTTAAATTTAATATGATTTCTGCCGCTAGAAGAGGTTATACGAATTTGAGCAAAGAGGGATAACTATGGATATCGTTCCATATCTAAGGTTGATGGTGCAGAAGAACGCCTCAGACCTTTTTTTTAGCACAGGTGCACCTCCCAATCTAAAGGCTGAAGGCTATACCATGCCGATTGGGGATACCCGAATGGGGCCGGGGCAGGTTAAAAAGCTGGCCTACTCCATCATGAAAGATGACCAAATAAAGGAGTTTGAGGCAACAATGGAGGGCAACCTGGCGATCTCCATGAGTGGTCTTGGTCGTTTTCGGGTGAATGTCTTCCGGCAGCGGGGAGATGCAGCGATGGTTATCCGCTACATCAAGGGCAACATTCCCACCCCTGAAGAGCTTAATCTGCCCCCTATGCTCAAAAAGCTGATCATGGAGCCCCGTGGATTGATCCTGGTTGTTGGGTCAACCGGCTCAGGTAAGTCAACCACTCTGGCCTCAATGATCGACCATAGAAATCGAAATGCAACAGGGCATATCCTCACCATCGAAGACCCGGTTGAATTCTTGCATGATCACAAAAAATCGGTTGTTGATCAGCGTGAAGTGGGGCTGGATACCGTCTCCTATGAGGTTGCGCTGAAGAATGCCATGCGTGAGGCACCGGATGTGATTCTGATTGGTGAGATCCGGGATCGTGCCACCATGCAACATGCCATTGCCTATGCGGAAACCGGCCATCTCTGCATATCCACCCTGCATGCCAATAACGCTAATCAGGCGCTGGATCGTATTGTTAACTTCTTTCCTGATTCTGCCCATAAGCAGCTGTTTATGGATCTTTCACTGAATCTGCGGGCCGTTGTTTCCCAGCGTCTGCTGAAAAGTCTCGATAGCAAACGAGTGCCTGCGGTAGAGATTATGCTGCTGACCGGGTTGATTGCAGAGATGATCCAAAAGGGTGATGTGCACTCCATCAAAGAGGCGATGGAGCAGGGTAGTCAGAGAGGCATGCAGACCTTTGATCAGGCGCTTTATACACTCTACAAAGCGGGCAAGATCGAGCTGGAAGAGGCCTTGAGCCATGCCGATTCCCGCAACAATCTATCGCTCAAGATCCGGCTTGATGAGAGTGGTGATGTCGATTCGCCCGGCGGATTGTCTATTTCAGATGATTCATTTAGCTAGTCCGTATTTCTCGCTGCATTATTGTAAAATAGCGGGCCTTTATACCTGAACCTGCGGGTTGTCTGCTCATGCGTAACAAAACCATCTCCTCCCAAACCCCCGATAGCATATCAGAAGGTGAAAGCCAGCTTGCCCGGCTCTCACCGTTGGGTATGGATAGTGAAAGTCTGGCGAACGACTTTAACCGCTATTTTTATTACACCCTGGGGCGGGACAGATATGACGGTGATATTGGTGCTACCTATAAGGCATTGGCGCTGACACTGCGCGCCCGTCTGATGGAGCGCTGGAAAAATACGCGGGCTGCATACGAAGACGCTGACTGTAAGCGAACCTATTACCTCTCACTTGAATTTCTCATGGGGCGTGCTTTGGGCAATACCATGCTCAGCCTGGATGTGACTGAGGCTACAAGAGAGGCACTCTACGGTCTGGGACTGGATCTGGAAGAGATTGCAGAGAAAGAGCCTGATGCCGGATTGGGTAATGGTGGCCTTGGGCGTTTGGCGGCCTGTTTTCTCGATAGCTGCGCCACCTTGCAGCTGCCGGTAAAGGGCTATGGATTGCGTTATGAGTACGGTATGTTTCGCCAGAAAATTGATGAGAGTGGTCAGCTTGAGGAGCCGGATCATTGGTTGCGCAGTGGTAACCCCTGGGAGATGGAGCGCCTTGAATATACCCGCCAGGTGCAGTTTGGCGGTCGCACTGAAAACTATATCGATGCCGAAGGCCAGGAGCGTGTGCGCTGGGTTGATACCCATAATGTTTTGGCAATCCCCTATGACATCCCGATACCGGGCTATCGTAATGGCATAGTGAACACACTGCGTTTATGGAAAGCGACGGCTACGGATGCCTTTGATCTGGATGAGTTTAATGCGGGTAGTTATCCGGAATCTGTTGAGGCAAAGAATGAGGCTGAGCATATCACGATGGTGCTCTACCCCAATGACAGCAGTGAGAATGGCAAGATTCTACGGCTGCGTCAGCAATATTTTCTGGCCTCTGCCAGCCTTAAAGATGCCATCGCGGAGTGGAAACGTCTGAATGATGATGATCTGAGTCGATTTGCCGAGAAAAACTGTTTTCAGCTTAACGATACCCATCCCAGTTGTACCGTGCCTGAGTTGATGCGGCTGCTGATTGATGAGGAGGGGATGGCGTGGGAGCAGGCCTGGGCAATTACAACCAAGACTATGGCCTACACCAATCACACCCTGTTGCCGGAGGCGTTGGAAAAGTGGCCGGTGCGAATGTACCGTGAGTTGCTGCCACGGCTGCTGGAGATCATCTATGACATCAATGTGCGTTTTCTGACCGATGTCTCTACCCGCTGGCCAGCGGATATGGATCGACTGCAGCGCATGTCGATTATTGAAGAGGGGCCAGACCCGCAGATCCGCATGGCCTATCTGGCGATAGTGGGCAGTTTTTCGGTCAATGGCGTGGCGGCGTTGCACTCCCATCTATTAAAAGAGGGGCTGTTTAAGGATTTCTATGAATTCTGGCCGGAAAAATTCAACAATAAAACCAATGGGGTTACGCAGCGCCGCTGGCTTGCAGCTTGTAATCCCGGACTTCGGCAGCTGATTGATGAGACGATCCATAATGGCTGGATTGCAGATCTGACGCACCTGCACAAGCTGGCGCCACATGCGCAAAACCCAGAGTTCAGGCAGCGTTGGCATGCCGTAAAACAGGAGAACAAGGCCCGTCTGGCGGCATTGGTTGAGCGTGAGACCGGGGTTGTGTTTGGCACAGATGCTCTGTTTGATGTGCAGGTTAAGCGCATCCATGAATATAAGCGGCAGCTGCTCAATGTGTTGCATATCATCCACCTCTACACCCGCATCAAGGCGGGGCAGACAGACAACTGGGTCAATCGCTGTGTACTGATTGGTGGCAAGGCTGCACCGGGTTATGCACAGGCCAAGCTGATCATCCGGCTGATCTGTAATGTGGCAAAACGGATCAATGCTGACCCGGCGACAGATGGGCTGCTGAAGGTTGCATTTATACCTAACTACCGGGTCTCAGCTATGGAGGTGATCTGTCCGGGAACCGATCTTTCAGAGCAGATATCAACAGCGGGTAAAGAGGCGTCAGGCACTGGCAATATGAAGTTTATGATGAATGGCGCACTGACCATTGGCACCTTGGATGGGGCCAATATTGAGATCCGTGAGGAGGTGGGTGATGACCATTTTTTCCTGTTTGGCCTTACGGAGGAGCAGGTGCATGCATCGCGTCCTCATTATGATCCAAATAGCATCATAGCGCAGGATGAAAACTTCTCAGGTGTGATGCATCTGCTGGAGAGTGGCCACTTTAACCAATTTGAGGCGGGGCTGTTTAATCCCATTGCACACTCTATTCGCAGTCCGCACGATCCGTGGATGGTGGCCGCTGATTTTGCCAGCTATATCGAGGCGCAGGAGCGTGCAGCGGCATGCTATCGGGATCGGGATCGTTGGGTTACCAGCAGTATTATAAATACGGCCAACAGTGGCCGCTTCTCTACCGACCGGACAATCGGTGAATATAACAGTGAGATCTGGAAGATGGAGCCGGTTCCGGCGCAGGCTGTAAAATGAGTCTAATGCCGATGCCTTGGGTGAGGAAAGTAGGGGTCCCAATAGTAGGGGGAATATGGGCTATAGAAGGGGTCATATCGATAGGGGTAGGGATACCACGGGTCATACCATAGTTCATCGGTTTCTGGCTGCTTTGGCCAAAGATAGTGGGTTTGAACCCGTATCAGTGGAAAGCGATAGGGGTGCTTGCCGATATGGCGCACAATGGTGCTTTCCAGTTGCCCCCGTATCGTAATCTCACGCTTTGGTGCATAGATTGCAGGATCCAGAAAGCCGTTGATCCGTGCCAGAAAACGCCCCTTGCCGGTGGCGTCTGAATTGGGTTCGCCTGCGTAGTCCAATGGGCGTGCCAATACCTCAATCCATGTTTCGTCAGGCCTGTTTTCAACTGAAATGATATCTCCACCCCAGCGCACCTGCATGTCGATATATGTTTTGGGTGAGTGCTGTACTGCGCTGATTGAAACCTCACTGTTTGGGGCAATGCGGATTGCATCAGGCACCTGACTAGCACAAGCGGTCAGTAGCATGGCAGCCAGTGTCAGGGCAGGCAGGTAATAGCTATATTTTGAGAGAGTCATACTTAAGGAACCTCTGATTAATTCCGTATTTTGAGCGATAATACCGCATCCTCCTAAGAACGCTAGAATCTGACATGCGCCAACAAACCTTTGCCGATACTAACTTCGAGAAATTCCGCAAGAAGACCCGCAAAGAACA
>JAJRZI010000003.1 GCA_024275295.1 Gammaproteobacteria bacterium
CACAACTCAATGTATTGTGGGCAATCAACTTTGCAAGCTTTTCTGCTGCAACCACACCACAGCGAAACTTATAATATTTCTTCTTGGTAAAACAGATCTGATCCAGGTCTGGTGCATCCATCTCCTTCAGCAAAATTTGCTGCTCATTGATCTCAACAGTTCTGCCATCAATGACCTTGGCATCACCTTTGACAATCTGGAGATCCTCCGCAAACACCATACCAGGAGCAAGCAGCAAAACTGCTATACCAACCCGCATCACACGCAATGATTGAACCATTATAGACCTCTGGAAAATTTCAAAAATAAGCGCCCTAATAATAGCGCCCTATAGCGACTCACTTGAGCCTTGTGGATACCGTTAGCTGCTGTAACACAAAGAGCGACACTGTGAATAATAACAGCGCTCCCCCCTGATGAGCCGAAGCCAAAGGCACGGGAACATGAAGCAATAAAGTCGAAATCCCCAACGTAACCTGAAGCAGAAGCGCGCCAAGAAGGAGATGTATCCCTAAACGTACCCTCGAGCTTAATTCAAATCGTTTTGAGCACCACCAAAATAGCGGAATCAGAGAAAATAGCAACGTGGCCACAACACGATGATCAAATTGAACCGTTGTAATATTTTCAAAGAAGTTTGCCCAGAGCGGATCAAGCCGAAAAATCCCATCAGGTATAACCTGCCCATTCATCAATGGAAAGGTATTATAGGCGAATCCGGCCTTTAATCCTGCAACAAAACCGCCCGACTGCAGTGTGATAAAAATCAGAACAGTAATAATACGGGAATATCCCAACACCTGCCGGGCATCACCAGAAGAGGCGGATGATTCACGCTTAAAAAAAGTCCCAACGCCACCCAAAATATATACCCATAAACCAACACCGCCAACCCAAAATGAGCAGTTAAACGATATTGACTTACATGCGGGTTGTTAATCAATCCGCTTTTCACCATGTACCAGCCCAGCAGCCCTTGCAGTCCACCCAATACAAACATCATAACCAATTTAGGCGTGAGCTTACGGCTGACACGGCGTGTAGCAATAAAAAACAGCATGGGTATAAGAAAGAGCACACCAATAAGTCGGCCCAGGATGCGATGCGAATACTCAAACCAGAAAATTGACTTAAACTCCTCTAGATTGAAATGGGAGTTTACCTTCTTATACTCTGGCGAGTGCTGATACAGCTCAAAGACCGCATCCCACTCCACCTGATTCATTGGCGGAAGTACTCCAGTAATCGGCTCCCACTTCACCATCGAAAGTCCAGAGCCTGTCAGGCGTGTAACACCTCCAAGCAAAACCATAGCAAAGATTGCAAAACAACAGACAAATAACCAGATCGCAATGGGTCGCTGGTTTGTGGTAGATTTCATAGATTCTGCTCTGCCCTTGAGTCCGGACTTAACTAACAAAGATCGGCGATATTACCAAATAGATCCTCAATGGCAAACAGACACTCACTATAAGTTGACTTAAAAAGTAGGTTAAAATCTGCGACAAATTGACACAGATCAAAAGCAAACAGTGCGACCAATGATTTAATGCCTAGGAACCTGAAAATGGGTCGCTGTGACGTTAATTCCCCTTCACTTTTTAGGGACTTTTCAGGCACTTACCAAAACATGACAGACTCCCGCCACACACTGATAAGTGGTAACAAAGAACGGAGGACGATATTGTTTTCCCCTGGATCCACAGGCTACACATAGGCCTGGGATCAGGTAAAACCTGACAAGAAAGCCATACGTGCTATCGCTCTGACTAGGGTAATACACAGGTAAGCAGCGAAAATTAATTGCCGGTTTATACCATTTCACAACAACACATAGGAGACAGCCCATGGCTGATGACAACAACACCGACGAGAGGGATGATGAGAAAATCTCTCCGTGGCAACAAATCATCGACAATCCATTTCTACTGCTTTTTATTGGTGTAGCAATGCCTACAGTGTTCTACACGCTGTGGGGAGTCATGGAAGTCGCTACGATTCCTATCGCTCCGTACTAAGCAGCACAGCTTAGTCACAGAATTCATTTAATAAGTAAGAGGGGAGTAACGCATGACTTCATTTATGCCTCCAGCCCAGAAGAACTGGTGGAACGTGCCGGTAGGCCGCCAAGAGATCGTCTGGATTGCAATCGCGCTGGTTTGGTGTCTGATTATGTTTTTCATGATGCCTTATTGGCACATGTACGGTGGTCAGAACATTTCCAACGAAGGATATCGGGTCACACCAGTTAAATACCAAGCAAAAGTCAACGAGATGATCGGGAAGTACAAAGTGCGCGAAGTAGGGGCCATGAAAACCCCTGTGGTAGCTCCACCCGATGGTGGCGACGTCTACCTGATGGCGCGCCTTTGGCAGTGGTATCCAATGTTGGAACTCAAGAAGGACGTAACCTATCGTCTTCACCTGACTTCTATCGACTGGAACCACGGCTTTTCCTTGCAGCCTGTCAATATCAATCTTCAGGTCGTCCCAGGATATGAATTTGTCCTGAGTGTGACGCCTAATAAAGCAGGTGAGTATACGATTGTCTGCAACGAATATTGCGGCATCGGGCACCACACTATGTTGGGCAAGATCTGGGTGAAGGAGTAATTAACAATGGCACTATTTAGACAATGTCCTGATACAGGACTATTTTTCCACAAAGAAGCAGAAAACCTGATGAAGGCTAACGCTGTCGCAGGCGTTGTATGCTTGCTGATTGCTGGCACCCTCGCTCTGCTGGTTGTTCTTACCCGCTGGCCTGCCGTCCACCTGCTACCAGCTGATACCTTCTACATGGTATTGACCGCTCATGGTATCTGCGCGTTGATCTTCTGGGTCATCTTATTCGAGATAGCCATTCTCTACTTTGCAGGCTCCACTCTGCTGCGGAGCAGGCTGGCAACGCCTCGCTGGGCATGTGCTGGCTTTGTATTAATGGTCGTCGGCGCCATCATGACACTGGCTGCGGTCTTCGGAGGCAACTCCAGTGTAATGATGACCTCATACGTGCCTATGCGTGCAGACCCCAGCTTCTACCTGGGCCTGATCCTGTTCGCAGTTGGCGCACTGATCGGTTGCTTTGTCTACCTGGGTACCCTGGTTGTTGCAAAGAACGAGAAGACCTATGAAGGCTCTGTTCCACTGGTAACCTTTGGTGCCACAGTTGCTGCCATCATCGCCGTCTTCACCATCGCTTCTGGTGCAGAGATCCTGATCCCAACCTACCTGTGGTCTATTGGTTATATCAGCCATATCGATCCAGCCATGTACCGGGTCATCTGGTGGGCACTGGGCCACTCCTCACAGCAGATCAACGTAGCTGCTCACGTAGCCGTTTGGTATCTTATTGCTGGTGTTGTATTTGGCGCTCGCCCAATGTCGGAGAAGGTCAGTCGAGCTGCATATCTGCTCTACATCTTCTTCCTGCAGCTGGCTTCAGCTCACCACCTGATGACAGATCCAGGCATCAGCTCCGAATGGAAGATCTTCAACACTTCATACGCCATGTACCTGGCTGTATTGGCTTCCATGATCCACGGCCTGACCGTACCGGGTGCCATTGAGGTAGCTCAGCGCAAGAAAGGCCTGACCAACGGCGCTTTCGAATGGCTGCGTAAAGCACCCTGGGGCAACCCTGTCTTCTCCGGTATGTTCATCTCTCTGGTAGGCTTCGGCTTCCTGGGTGGTATCTCCGGTGTCGTTATGGGTACTGAGCAGATCAGTATCATCATCCACAACACCATTTATGTACCAGGTCACTTCCACGCTACAGTGGTAATCGGAACGACCATGGCTTGGATGGCATTGACATTCCTGCTGATTCCTGTGCTGTTCCGCCGCAAGATGATCCTGCCGCAGTTCGCTAAGCTGCAGCCGTACATCTTCGGTCTTGGCATGTCTATGGTTGCTGTTTTCCACATGGCTGCTGGCACCCTGGGTGTTGCACGTCGTCACTGGGATATGGGCTTTGCAGGCAATCCACTGGGCTTCGAATATCCAGCTACTGCCTACCTGCTGATGGGTATTGCCGGTATCGGTGGTGTCATTGCTGTTACTGGTGGCGCTTTATTCGTGATCATCACCGTCGGCTCTCTGATATTCGGTGAGAAGCTTCAACCTGAGGCTGGCCTTTTGCAGAGCTTTGGCGTTCCTCTTGCTGACTCAGCCTACAGCGATGAAAAGCCAGCGCGCTTGCCTATGGCTCCAGCTGAAGCAGTAGAGGCGGATCACGGTGAAGCTGGCTTTGAGGCCCCAGGAACCTTTATCCTGGCTATGGTCTTGCTGGTAAGCTTCGTGATTTACTACTTCATTAACTGGAAGTATCTGTCTGAAGTTTGGGGTCTCGCTTAAGCGACCGCTATTAAAATGGGGCGAATCCAATTTGGATTCGCCCCATTTTTTCAGACTTTTTGACGCAGCGGTTCAGATAAAGCAGTATAATTATCTGCTCTGCACAGAAGTGACAAATCAATCCTTGTAAACGGCAGCATTTCGAATCCCACATGGTCAAGCAACTTATCAATCTATTAAAGCTACGTATCGGCATTATTATGTCCGTTACTGCCGTTGTTGCGATGGCCGTTACCCCAGGCCAGCCCGTGGCAGGCTGGGAAGTAGCAATCCTTGCATTTACCGTTCTTATTGCCGCTGGCGGTGCGGGTGCATTTAATCAATATTATGAAATTGATCTCGACATCAAAATGAAACGGACGCAAGGGCGTCCATTCATCAACGGAGATTTCCAACACAACCGCCTTTGGCTGTTTTTAATCTCTGGCCTGGTACTGGCCGGGGTGGCTGGCGCTGGTTTTGCCCTAAACGGCTTAACCGCCCTGTTTATATTTCTTGGCGCCTTCTTTTACGCCATTGTATATACCGTCTTACTCAAGCGCCGAACATGGCTCAACATCGTTATCGGTGGAGCATCTGGCAGCTTTGCTGTACTGGCTGGAGCAGCCGTAGCCGACCCAAGTGGTATTGGCCCCATTCCGGCACTGCTCGCCGTTGTCCTTTTTCTTTGGACACCCTCGCACTTTTGGAGTCTGGCCATCGCCCAGCATGACGATTATGCTGCTGCTGGCGTGCCTATGCTTCCCGTTGTTGTTGGCGACCAAACCGCTGCCAAAGCTGTGCTTTTCAACACACTCGCGCTGGTAAGCGTATCCATACTGCCATTCTTCTTTGGGCTGAGCTGGATCTATCTTTTTGGCGCCATAACAGGTGGCGGCTATTTCATCTATCGCAATATACAGCTTGTAAATAACCCATCACGCCAAGTGGCAATGACCAGTTTTTTTGCATCACTTGTGCAGCTGGGCCTCTTATTGGCATGCGCTGCGATTGATGTCAGCTTGCTCGGTTAAGCCTAAGGGATGAGGCATTTATCCCTAAATTCATGTACTCATGCAATCAATCAAACTTATCATCGGTACGCTCCTCCTTACTCTGACTCTTTTATCCTCAGCAGTGGCAGAGCCACCTACCATTACCCCTCAGCCCAGCGCAGCAGGCTCAAATGCTCCAGAATTTGATTATAAAAAGGCTTTAAAAACCAGCCAGCAGGCTATCGGCAACAAATTAAGCAACCACAAATTTATGACCAGCACAGGCAATATGCTGTTCATGCAGGAGCTACAAGGCAAGCCGTTAGTCATCAGCCTGGTCTACACCAGTTGCTTTCACACCTGCCCCATGACCACTCGCAATCTGGCCAAGGTTGTCGAAAAAGCCAAGGATGCCTTGGGCGATCAATCCTTTAATATTGCCCTGATTGGCTTTGATGTTGAGAATGACACACCTAGCGCGATGCGCTATTTCGGTCGCCAACACGATGTCAATGACTGGAATTTACTCAGCACCGATCAGGCCACTCGAGATCTACTCATCAAGGAGCTGGGGTTCATCTATTTCCCATCAATACGCGGATTTGACCATCTTGTACAATCCACAATAGTTGATGCCGATGGCATCATTTACCGACAGGTTTATGGGGAGGTATTCGAGACCCCACTTCTCATAGAGCCACTAAAAGAACTCATATTTGGACGCACCTCATCTGCACAAACGCTGATCAGCAATCTAGTGAACAAGGTAAAACTCTTTTGCACCACTTACGATCCTGTTCGAGACACCTACTCTTTTGACTACTCTCTATTCATTGGGATTCTGATTGGTTTGTCTGTAATCGGTTCCGGAATCGTCTTTATCATACGCGAATGGAAACGCACCGCCCGGTAGAGTGAGGTTTCATTAGCAAAACAGCAGGTGGATAAACATTTGATATTTATACGCGGCATACTTCTAAAGCCCACCCAAGGCTCATCTAATTCAAGGCCTACATACCACCCGCACGGCTGAAACAGCGTTAGCTCTAAAAGAGCATTCTTCCAGGGATTGAAATCAATGACGAATGCATCAGTAAATGATAATATGCCCCTTATTAAACCAGACTAAATTAGTCAACATTATTGAGCTGCAAACTTACCCTCTGTTAAAACCGATACCGCGAGGATCAACCCATTGAAAGCAAAGTCAAACCCCATTAAACGCGGCTATCTCTATCTGGAAGAGTGGTTTAATGTCTCCTTTGGTGAAGCCTGGAACCCACTCTACCACCTGGGCCCCCTTACCTTCTTTTTCTTTTGGATAGCACTGATTTCTGGCCTCTACCTGTATATCTTCTTCAATACCACCGTTGATAATGCGCACGCATCACTTGAAGCCATTGTTAATGGGCACATACTGGGTATTGGCAGCCTTATGCGCAGTCTGCATCGGTATGCTTCTGATGCAGCCATCGTGACCATCATGCTGCATGTTTTCAGAGAATTCTCACAGGATCGCTACCGCGGCAAACGCTGGTACTCCTGGTTTACCGGCATACCCACACTCTGGATGGTTGCACTCCTTGGTATCACGGGTTACTGGATGGTATGGGATGAACTCGCGCTATACGTTGCAATGGGGGCATCTCACCTGCTCGACGTCCTGCCCATCTTTTCTGACTCAATGGCTCGTAACTTTCTGCCTGGCAACCTGAGTGACCGTTTCTCTACGCTGCTTGCCTTCTTGCACCTGCTTGGGCAACCCATGATTTTGATCTTTATGCTCTGGTTTCATGTTAAACGCCTGACCCACGTTGAGGTCAGCGCACCAAAAGGACTGGCAATCGGCTGCTTTATCGCTTTAACAGTGCTCTCTATGTATTTACCTGCTGTCAGTCATGCCCCGGTCAACCTTTCAAAGGTGCCTACTGAAATCCATCTGGACTGGTTTTATCTCAACATCTTTCCTCTTTTGCAGTATTGGTCTCCTGGTGAAATCTGGCTACTGGTTGCTGGTGTGACTACCCTTATGCTATTCATGCCATGGCTGCCAAAGAAGAATGAAGGTATCCCCGCCGTTGTTGATTTGGCGCACTGTAATGGCTGCGGCCAATGTGTTATCGATTGCCCTTTTGATGCGATCAGCCTACAGCCGCGAACAGATGGTGCAAAATGGGAAAGCGAGGTCATTGTGCATCCTGAGCTATGCGCCGCCTGCGGCATCTGCACCGGCTCATGCCCCTCATCCACCCCATTCCGCAAGGTGAAAGACGATGAAAGCCTAAAAACCGGCATCGACATGCCCGGCCTAACCCTGGACAAATTTAAACGGCAGACAGACGAAGTGCTGGCAAAATTAACGGGGGAAAACAAAATTATGGCCTTTGGCTGCACACACGGTTATGACATTGGCAGCTTTAGCGCACCCAATGTTGGCACCCTGGATCTCTTCTGCACAGGTATGATGCCCGCATCACTCGCCGAATATGCACTCAAGAATGGCGCTGATGGAGTGGTTATATCTGGCTGCCGCCATGGCGATTGCTACTATCGTTTTGGCAACCACTGGATGGATCTCAGAATACAGGGCGATCGAAAGCCTGTATTGCGCTCCAGGGTAGACAGGGAACGGATCAAGATCCTTGGCGGTGCAGATATCGATGGCAAGAAACTGCACCAACAGTTCGGCCTCTTTCATGATTCACTTGCGCAAAAAACGGCCACGCCCCCGAAGGCTGCAACCCAGGAGGTGAGCCATGACTAACAATCCAGCCATTCGCTATCTTTTACAGGCCATCAATCTGTTTCTTTTTATGGCACTGATTGCTGCATTTTCCTCTGGCCCTTCCGTCAGGCAACTTGAAGAGGGCATGGCCGTTATTACCCTGGCCTTCGGCCATGCAGGCCAACCCGTACGCGCCTGCCATAAACGCACGCCTGATGAACTGGCAGCACTGGCTCCCAACATGCGTGCACCGATGGATTGCCCCAGGGAACGCTCCATCATTAAGGTTGAACTTTTAATGGATGGCAAATCCATCCTTAATCTTACAGTGCCACCTCCTGGCGCATTTAAGGATCAAGGTGTAGATATATACGAGAACGTTACCGTTCCTATAGGTCGCCATAAATTTACTGTTCGCATGAATGATAGCGCTCTAGTCAAAGGCTATACCTATAGCAATAGCTACACGGCAGACTTAACCGCTGCGCAACTCCTTTTCATCGACTTTAGCCAGCAGGCAAATGGGTTTACCTTTAACTAAATGACTGACCACTTCTCTCTCGATATCTCTGCGGATCGCACGATCCGCAAACAAACCACCGCGTGGCTTATTCTCGCCCTTAGCTCTTTGGTCATTGGCGGCCTGTTTGTCATTCTTATCGTCCTCTCCCGAACACCAGGCATTCAAGACATCATTCCTTGGGTAGACTTTTTTAAGACCGCCCTCGTGGTACATGTCGATATGACTGTACTGGTCTGGTTCCTTGCCTTTGCGGGTGTCTTTTGGAGTCTGAACAACAATGGCGGCTGCGCTGCCTGCGGCTGGCCACCTATCTTTCTAGCCGCACTCGGGATGCTTGGGATTACCATTTCACCATTTCTTGGTGCTGGACATCCACTGATGAACAACTATGTTCCAGTGCTGCAAGACCCCATATTTTTCGTGGCTTTGGGCATCTTCGGGCTGGGTTTTACGCTACAGATACTGAACGGTCTGATCCACTCCAAAGCTGTGGGCAAGTTCATGGATGGTAATGCCGCACTCCGTTTTGGACTGTACACTGCGCTGGTTGCTGCCCTGCTCGCCATGATGTCTATCGGCTGGTCTTACGCTATGATGCCCGCAGAGGTCAAAGGTCAGCACTATTATGAGCTGCTGTTTTGGGGCGGCGGCCACATCATTCAGTTCACGCACAGCCAACTCATGTTTGTGGTCTGGCTATGGTTGGCGACGGTCTCCGGTATCACCATAAAGGCCAATCCTCGCATCATCCTCATACTGTTTGCGTTAGGCGCCATGCCGGTTCTATTTGGGCCGATCATCTATCTCACCTACCCGATAGACGATCCAGGTTACGCCATCACCTTTACCTGGCTTATGAAATACGGTGGCGGTCTTGCGGCATTGCCGTTTGGTCTTATACTCATCAGCTCTATTTTGAGCAGCGACAAGGCCTCTGATGTGTATCGTGCCGAGCGCTCTGCATTGATCTTCTCCATTCTGCTGTTTGGCACCGGCGGGATCATTGGGTTTATGATCACAGGCAGTAATGTGCGCGTTCCTGCGCACTATCATGGCTCAATCATTGGCGTCACCATGGCATTCATGGGCATCACCTATTATCTATTGCCGCGGCTTGGTTTTCGCAAACCCATGGGGAAATGGGCGCTAAGACAACCCATCATTTATGGCGGCGGGCAGATGATTTGGGTACTCTCCATGGCCTACACGGGTGGACATGGCGTTCAGCGCAAGACGGCAGGGGCGGCCCAAGGGCTAAAGAGCACGGGCGAGTACATTGCCATGGGCCTGATGGGCATCGGCGGGATCATCGCCATCACCGGCGGGATAATCTACCTTGTTGTGGTCTATAAAGCTATGCGGCCTGAAAAAGCAACCGCCACTCAAAGCTAATCCATTAGCTAAAACGCCAAGGCCACGCATTAACGCGTGGCCTTTTTTATTGTCTCAGTACGCTAGTCAAAACTATGCACTTTCAGTGCAAGGCTTTAGCATTAAAAATAGCATCGCGGAGCGATACATCGCTTTGCGACATAACGACTTTCAGTCGTTCTTAAAACAACCTATGGACTTTTAGTCCATAGTGGTTGAGTTGCTATTTAATATCCAGCGGAGGCAATTCTGGTGATCGTGGAATCTCTGGCTCTGCGGTTGGCTCAGTTATTGGTTCAGATTGTTCGGTTGCAGCAGGCCCATTGGGCAGCACATCAGAAAAAAAGCGCTGTATGCCTTCAAATGTTGCCACAGAAAGCACCATGATAATTATAAGAAAGACGATATTCCTACTTGCAAAAGGCTTTCCCCGCCGTCTTTCAAGCCAAAGCAATATTCGATCTGAGACCACATAGAGCACAATCGCAGTCACTGTATACATAAGCATTTGCTGCATAATTTCTTTCCGCCTCTTTATTTAAAATCTGTGGGGTGCAGGCTTCAGCCGGCAACCATTAATTAATATACGTTACATAATTGTCTGCTATCTTACGACAGACCGACCCGGGGTGGATAGAGATGAAAAGCCATGAGATAGACAACAACGCCGCTCACGCTGACATAGATCCAGACTGGAAATGTCCACCTAGCAATGCGCTTATGGCGCTCAAAGCGGCCTCTTAACGCAAGGAATGCCGTGGTGATCACCATTGGCACAATGAGTGCAGCAAGGATAACGTGAGAAGCAAGAATCATAAAATAGACGGGGCGCACCCCGCCAGCTCCGGCAAATTTCACATTGCCTATCTGACTGTGATACGTTAGATATGAAACCATAAACAGTGCCGACACAACCAAAGCCGCCAGCATAAACTGTCGATGCGCAGCACGGTTTTCCCGACGAATATTGTAGTAGGCGATACTAATCAGGCAAACAGTTGCGACATTTAATCCTGCCTGCAGATGAGGCAGTACCGGGATGATCTCCACTACTTGCCCTCTCGTTTATCATTTAACGCTGGCTTAGGAGCTACCTTATGTTTCTTCCACTCTTTCCATAACAGCACGAAGAATACGGTTATCAGGGTAAGGTTTACTACAACTGCCCCCATCACAATACCCGTCATCTCTCGCGGCTCATCTGGAGATACCAGCCGCTTTTTTGTTTCTACCTTCAGATCGGAGCTCGCTGAAAAGCTTGTCACCTCAGGCTCACCTGCACCGCTAATAGTGGGCGCATCCCCCTCCCCCCACACCAACGAACTCGCAGCCAAAAGGGTGATAACAACAAACAGTTGTTGACAAAGGCATTTAAAAGACAAATCGATAACACGACGCATAAGGTTTACCCGGATCTGTATATGACAGGGAATTGTATCAAAAATCCGGCATCTCTTTTGTATCGAGCAAGCGCCAAAACAGGCTCATTGACGCTTTACCATTGAAAAGCAGGCACCAGGACAGAGGTCAGTTCCGTAACTTTAGAATCTCCAGATACTGCTCGGTGATTACTTCGGGTCTGTGTGGTGGAGAAAAAGCGCCATGCACACGCTGTTTGGGGCCAATCAGGTAGATCGATCCTGTATGACTGACCTGGTATGATCCATCTTCTTCAGGCTTCTCTTTGATATAGCCTGCGCTCATCTGTTTAGCCAATCCATCAATTGCCGCAGCTGAGCCAGTAACACCAATAAAATGCTCATCAAAATAGGTTACATATTCAGCCACATGCTCTGGTGAATCACGTTCTGGATCAACAGAGACAAATACCACCTGGGTCTTGGCTTGAATCTGAGGATATTCAGCAAGGTCATCATAGACCGCCTTCATAACAGAAAGCGCCATTGGGCAGACATCTGGACAATTGGTATAACCGAAAAACAGCAGCGTCCATTTATCTGCCAGGCGTGATAGATTGAAAACCTTCCCTCCTGCCTCAGGCAATTCGAAGGGCATCAGCTGGCGAGGCTCAGGCCAAAGCACCGCCTGTAACTCTGCCGGCGCTGCCTTTTTCTCAGGTGCTTTTAATAAAAAAACTGACGTAAACAATACAACGATAATGCCAACACCAATCAAAGCCTTCATCAGGCTGCTTTTTGATTCAGAACTCATACTCAGGGGATCTCACTGTAAGTTAACCAACAACATCTGCGGTAATTATTCATACTCCGTGGATCACTCATATCCAAAATAGTTCATCCGCATTTCGCCAAGGGTTACATACAATGAATATACGCCCCTTAGCTCGCCTCTAGGAGTCTGTCAGATTTAGCGACGTATCCCTATAGAATAGGCTCATCGTACCAAGAAGAGATCGACATCACCATGTCAGGCAAATTCCAGCCCATCAATCGAGATACCGCGTACCTGTTGCCGCCCTCACTACAAGACTGGCTACCGGAGAAG
>JAJRZI010000023.1 GCA_024275295.1 Gammaproteobacteria bacterium
CCTGGGCCTTCTGGGCCAACATCTGCTTTCAGTAAAACTTGTGCACGTTGGCGCTTGTAGGCAGCGGCTTTTCCCGTTCGAACCAGTTCATTTAGCTGTTGCCGTTCATCTGCATTCAAGCAAACAATATATTTCTTGCTACGCATTGGTATCGTAACCTCATAAATAAGATTTAATTCAGCTTGTATCTCATTTATTCTACTATACTTATCCGTCAATATAATCTGGACGGTGTACTAGGAGCCTGTCCGAAAATAGGAAGCCTACTGCGGCAATTCCCACTTTTCAGCCGCGATGGTCTCTCCATGGGTTCCAATACTCTCTTGCCCCATAAGCCATAGATAGAGCGGCATCAGTGTTTCGGGAGACTTGACCGTGTTTGGGTCTTCACCTGGGTATGCCCCAGCTCTGAGTAGAGTTCGCGTTGCACCTGGATCCAGGCTATTAACACGGATATTACTACTATCACGGGTTTCATCCGCTAATACCTGCATCAGTCCTTCGATCCCAAATTTCGATATGGCATAGGCTCCCCAGTAAGCCTTTGCTTTGCGGCCAACAGCGTCTGAGGTGAAAACCACAGAGGCATCTTTGGCCTTACGGAGCAGTGGCATACAGGCCTGAGTGAGCATAAATGGGGCATTAAGGTTGACCTGCATCACCTTATAATAGGCCTCCAGGTCATAATCGTCGATTCGGGCCAGTGAAGGCAGTTGAGCTGCATTGTGGAGAATGCCTTCCAGTGAACCAAACTCTTTTTCCACTGTTTCGGCCAGCGTATAGCAATCGGTATCTTTAGCTGATTCAAGATTCAGAGGGTAGATTGCGGGCTGTGGGCCTCCAGCAGCATCAATGGCATCGTAAACCTTTTCCAGTTTGGGAATGTTACGACCAAGCAAGATAACGGTTGCGCCATATTTGCCAAAGGTTTCAGCGGCGGTGCGACCGATACCATCACCAGCACCTGTTACCAATATAGTGCGTCCGGCAAGTAGATCTTTGGGGGGATTGTAGGTATTCATAGGATGCTATTTTAACGATACGGGAGTAAAGGTTCGAGCGATTATTATCGATACTGTCGGTAAATACGCCAGCTAATCCATAATTTTTGCAGTGGGGTAAGGCTTGTTCGTTGAGCCAGCACGGTAAAACCTGCCTTTTCCAGTTCAGATAAGAGGCTGTTATGCGATGCGGCCAATGCCAGCGTCGGGATTAGGGCAGGGTGCTTGTGAGCGGATACCTCATTAAGTGCTGAGGCATGCCACTCTTTTGCATGGGTAGAGAGTGCCGTTAAGACGACCTGTAATGCTTTTCTATTCTCTGGTTCAGCCAGCTGACTGGGCTGGAGCTGATATTGCTCCATCATATCCAGAGGTAGAAAACAGCCCCCCAGCTGGAGGTCTTGCCCAAGATTTCGGATTATCTCGATTAGTCGGACAGGTGCACCGAGCTGGCTGGCGCAAGCAAGCTCCTGCTTATCACCACCACATATTTGGGTTATCAGCTGTAACAGGTTGCCACTGCCCAGTTCACCATAGCTTTTTAGTGCAGATATATCCTTTGGGATAATCCCCCGGATCTCCATCTCCACCGCATCCGCCATCTCAAGAAACGGTTGGGGCGGGAGTTGGTGGGACTGTACAGTCTCTGCCAGCAGCATTAACAGGGGATGCTGCGTCTGCTTGTTTAGCGCCCTGGAGAATTCATCCCGATACTATTGAAGCTTGGTCAAGGCGACACCGGGGTCACTGCAGCGGTAATAGATAGCCTGCAGCTCCCACTGCCATTCATATATCAGTGCAAGTGGGTTGCGCAGGGCGGGGAGCGCCATACGCACAGAGTAATAGCGACTTGAGCCGGGGGAGGTTGCCCGGCCTGAAAAGTGATACTCACTTCCCATCAAGCCACTCCAGTATCTGCTCTGGATGCTCTACATAACCATCTGCACCCCATCTCTTAGGGTGATCATCAGACCCAAGATAACCAAATAGAGCAACCAATGTGGCTGTTCCTGCATTGAGGCCAGATTCAATATCACGTTGTGCATCACCAATGTAGAGACACTCCTCCGGGCTGTGCCCACCTGCGAGACTGCAGGCATGAAGAATGGGTTCAGGATGCGGCTTGCTGTTAGTCGTGGTATCGCCACTGACAATGCAGGCAGCACGATCTGTTAGTCCCATGCTTTTAATCAGGGGATCAGTAAATCGGGATGGTTTATTGGTGACAATACCCCAGGCTATGCCTCGCTGTTCCAGCCGCTGAAGCACCTTCTCCATACCTGGAAAAAGGGAGGTTTCCCGGTGGATATTTGCGCTATAGATCTGCAGCAGCTCCTGCAACAGTGGATCAAAGGTTTTATCATCAGACGTAAGATTGAAGCCTAAACGGATCAATGCTGAAGCGCCGTGAGAAACCTTTGGCTTTATCTGATCATAAGGCAGAGTAGGGTGGTTATGCTTTTTCAGCGTCTGGTTTAATGCATAGGCCAGATCAGGTGCCGTATCGGCAAGGGTGCCATCCAGGTCAAAAAGGACAACACGTATCTTTTTTGCAACCGATGCAGATGAGGTGCTACTCATCGAGATTTTTACGGCAGCTCACCATGTAGTTGACGCTAATATCTGGGCCAAGACTGTATTTTTGACTAAAGGGGTTGTAGACCAACCCAATAATTTCATCCGTATCCAGTCCAGCGGCGCGTGTCCAGCTATCCAGCTCGGCTGGGCGTATAAATTTTGAAAATTCATGTGTGCCTTTGGGGAGCAGTTTGAGCAGATATTCAGCGCCAACAATGGCAAACAAGTAGGCCTTGGGATTTCGGTTAAGGGTGGAAAAAAAGAGATGTCCCCCTGGTTTTGTCAGCTTTGCGCAGGCTTTGATAATGGATGAGGGATCAGGCACATGCTCCAGCATCTCCATGCAGGTAACAATATCATAGGACTCGGGTTGCTCTGCAGCCAATTGCTCAGCGGGGATGCGCTTATAATCAACATCCACGCCAGATTCCAATAGATGCAGACGAGCCACCTCCAGTGGCGCTTCCCCCATATCAATCCCACTGACCTCTGCTCCACGCTGCGCCATGCTTTCGGCAAGGATACCGCCACCACAGCCGACATCCAGAACCTTCTTACCTGCCAGTTTTGCAGCTTGATCTATAAAGTTCAGGCGTAGTGGATTGATTTCATGTAGCGGCTTAAACTCGCTATTGGGATCCCACCAACGATGGGCAAGCTCTTCAAATTTCTTGATTTCAGCTTCATCAACATTGATGGCGTGGTTAGTCATGATCTTTACTGCCTATGCCTGAAAAAGGCGGGATTATACCTGCATGGAGAGGGTGTTGGGCAAGATTTTAGCCCACGGGATGCAGTTGAGAGGCAACACACAACCTCTCAACTGTATAATTACTTATATTGCTCAGGCAATGTTTTGATATAAGCAATAATATCAGGTAGCTTGGCCAGAATTTCTTCCTCAGAAAAGACAGGCATGTAGCTTTTATCCCAGCGGTCAATATTGGTCACATAGGCCTTGACGCTGTCATAAGTGAGGGTTGGAGCAATTTTGGGGGAGCCAATAGCCGCAGGTTTATTGAGCGCTTTAGCTGCCATCCATCCCTTGCCATCACCTTTTTTGCCATGGCACCCAGAGCAGTATCTCAAGAAATAGATCTTGCCTCTTTCAAGGGGGTCATTTTTAAAACGCTCAAGACGCTCAGTGGGTGTAGGCCGCCCGTCAAGGGGGCCTTTATCTACAGCCAGAGTGCGTACATAGGCGACAATAGCAGTGATTTTTTCAATGTTCAGATTTGATCGCCAGCCCGGCATTTGCAGGTAAGGAAACTTCTCTTCTCCAAAAGCAACACGATCTATGATCTCTTCATCTGACAGAAGAGACATATAGGCCTTATTCGAAAGATCGCCTGTTGGGACGCCACTTAGGTTAGCAGCTGGAGCATCTGTCCCAGAACCATCAAAACCGTGACAATAGATACAAAAAGAGTTGAATAACCGCTTGCCTGCTTCAACCAGCATAGGGTTAGGTGTAGATGACTGAGCATAAAGACTGCTGCAAATAAAGAGGCAGAAGATGGTTAGCGCTGCTTTGGAGTATCTATTCATATATGACTCCCTTGAAAAATGCTTTTAGTAACACGATGGTTCAGATTATTGAGAATAATAATCCCAGATGGAATTTTTTGGCCTATAATTCCTAATCATTTTTATCAAGATTAGAAGCCTATAGGACATACCCACTGAAATCAATTGCATTTGCATTATGTGTAAACTGTGTCAAATTACACAAAAACAAAAAACTTAAATACAACCCTAATAATGTAGAATTACTTAAAAAGCAAAACAAAAACCATCTAACCATCTAACCATCTGACTGAATTATATAAATAATATGCGACATTAGCAGTAATGCCAGGATAGTCAGCCAGCTTTAGAATAAAAAAACCACATAATAAGCAGTGTTATTCTATGCTCATATATATAGAGCTGCGTTAATACTAGTGCACAGAGGGAGAGGTATGCCTAAAATTATGATCATTGGAGCTGGTGCAGGTGGCACTGCACTTCTTCCAATACTAAATGACTATAAAGGGGTTGAGATTACAGGTATTGCTGATATTGACAGTCATGCCCCGGGTTTAGCATTGGCGAAAAAAATGTGTATCCCACCCAACCAGCAATGACTTCCAGCGATTATTAGCACAAATCGATGCCAATATCATTGTGAACGTATCAGGGAACAATAAAGTTTCCCAAAAACTGGATCAGATTAGGAAGTTTGGCAAACTTGAGATTATTGAAGGAGAAAGTGCCAAAATCATATTCAAACTGGTAGATGAAAAAATACAAAGTGAAAAAGAGGCACTACATAGACTTCGTGAGCATGAAGCACTCTACAAGATAGGCATTATGCTGACATCATCTGGAAGTGAAGATGAACTGCTTAACACCATCATTAAATGGGCTACCCGGCTAACCAATACCCCAGCGGGCAGTATTGCATTATACGATAGACAAGAAAATAGCATGCAAATTGTGGCTGTACATGGATTTAAAAAAGACTTTACATCACAAGAACGATGGCCCATACGAAAGGGTGGACTTACAGAATATATATTAAGTATGAATACACCCATTGTAATAAGGGATATCGATAAGTTTGATCTAGCAGACAGCTCCATGATTAAAGCAGATGGCATTGCCGCACTTATTGCAATACCTCTAATTTCAGAAAGAACAACAATTGGAACACTTTATGTAGATGACTTTATTCCAAGAAATTTCTCTAAACACGATGAGTCCATATTGACATTACTGAGCACACAGGCGGCAATCGCTATTGAAAAGATGCAACTGTTTGAAAAAGTTAAAAAGCTTGCAATTACTGATGGATTAACGGGGCTATTTAATCACAGATATTTTGTTAAATACCTTCGTAATGAAGTAAACCGTGCAAAGCGTTATAGTCATGAGCTATCTGTTTTAATCATAGATATTGATCATTTTAAGCACTATAACGATACAAATGGACACCTTCAGGGGAATGAAGCCATAAAAATAGTAACTCATGTAATGAAAGATGCTACACGAGCAGTCGATGTACTTAGCAGATATGGCGGTGAAGAGTTTGCGATCATCCTACCTGAAACCAGCAACCATCAGGCATTACAAACCGCAAAAAGAATCTGTAAATCTGTCGAAGAGGCGGAAGTACTTGGTGAAGAGAAACAGCCACTTAAAAAATTAACTATAAGTGTTGGGGTTGCAACTTATCCTGAAGATGCCATTCGAGGATCTGCACTTGTAGAGTGTGCTGATCAAGCACTATATTTAGCTAAGCATGAAGGTAGAAATAGGGTGATTGCCTACAAATATGAGGAGTGATAATTAGTCATACCAAATTCAATCAGTTCACATGCTATTTAACATAATATACATTATGCGCAATTGCTATCTATTCCCCTCCAGCAGCCCCGCAGAGCGAGTTATCCCCATTTTCTGGGGATAACCACGGGGAAAAGCCCCTCGAATGCTTATATGGCCGCTCATGCGGTCAATGGTTATTTTTTAGACAGA
>JAJRZI010000141.1 GCA_024275295.1 Gammaproteobacteria bacterium
AAAGCGCTAAAGGATGCCGTAAACTAGCGCGCCTTCACTCAGGGTGCTTAGCTCAGCTGGGAGAGCATCGCCCTTACAAGGCGAGGGTCGCAGGTTCGATCCCTGCAGCACCCACCAAAAATTGGAGCGGTAGTTCAGTTGGTTAGAATACCGGCCTGTCACGCCGGGGGTCGCGGGTTCGAGTCCCGTCCGCTCCGCCAACATAAGACGGCGGGGGTATTTTTAGATGCCCCCCTGTTTTACTCATAACAAATATCAGAAACCTCCTTTCGGACATTAATCATGCTTCAGTCCATACGAGATAAAGCTCAGGGCTGGTTCGCCTGGGCCATTGTCGTACTAATCAGTGTTCCCTTCGCTCTCTGGGGTATTCAGGAATATTTAGGTGTTGGTGCTGAGCCAGTCATGGCATCGGTCAATGGCCAGGATATCAAAGAACGGGAATTTGAAAATACCTACCAACGTTTTCGTGCCAGTCTGCGACAGCAGCTAGGTGATGCCTACCGAGCTGATCTGTTTGATGAAGCCAAGCTGCGTGAAGATGTATTGCAGTCAATGGTGCGTGATCGGTTGATATCGCAAGCGGCTGACAGGATGGGACTGCGTATCAGTGATTCACAGGTTCGTGGTGCTATTGCAGGGATCTCTGCCTTTCAAGTAAACGGACGGTTTGATACGGCTGCCTATGAACAGGTGCTGCGCCAACAGGGTTATTCTGAGCAAGAGTTCCAGGAGCAGATCAGGCAGGCTTTGTTGATTGAGCAGGTTACCTCTGCAGTGACAAATTCAGAACTAATAACTCAGCGTGAATTGAATGAATCAAAACGTCTGCGTGACCAGCGCCGTGAGATCAGTTACCTGTTGTTACCTGCCGCTGATTTTATTAAACCGGGTGCAGCGAGCGCAGGTGAGATAGATGCCTATTATGCGGCCAATCAGAGTCGGTTTATGCTGCCGGAACGGGTGCGGATTGACTATCTGGAACTCAAAATGTCACAGCTTTCCGAGAGCGTAACGCCCAGTGAAGAAGAGCTGCGCCGTTTTTATGAGGATCGCCAGGCGGAATATGTTACACCGGAGCAGCGACGTGCCAGCCATATCCTGATTACCATTGATGGTGAGGGTGAAGAGGCAGAGAGTGCTGCACGAAACAGGGCACTGGAAGCGCTTAAAAGAATTCAGAATGGTGAAGAGTTTGCGGCTGTTGCGAAAGAGCTGTCGCAAGATCCGGGTTCTGCAGAGCAGGGCGGTGATCTTGGGTTTGTTGAGCCGGGCATGATGAATCCATCCTTTGATAAAGTGCTGTTTGGGCTGGCCAAGGATGAAATCAGCGAGCCAGTGCGCACGGATTTTGGCTACCATCTGATCAAGGTAACGGAAGTTCGTGAAGGGAGTAAAGAGAGCTTTGAGGATGTGAAGGATGCACTACAAGCGGCCTATCGCTCAAATGAGGCAGAGGGGCAGTTCTATAAATATTCAGAGCGTTTGGTGGATCTGGCGTTTGAGCATTCGGATAGTCTGGAGCCTGCAGCCGATGCGCTGGGGCTTAAGGTTGTTACGAGTGATTGGGTTAGCCGCTCTGATGCCAGTAAGATACCGGGTGGCAACCGGGCTATCAACGTGGCATTCAGTGATGATGTGCTTGTAGAAGGGAACAACAGCGAGCTGATCGAAATCAGCTCTGACCATGTAATGGTCTTGCGTGTGCATGCTCATGAAGAGGCGGCAGCCCGCCCGCTGGATCAAGTGCGTGATGAGATTTCAACCATACTGGCACAACAGCAGGCTGCAACGCTGGCTGAAGAGAAAGGTATGTCATTGCTGCCTCGCTTGCGCCAAGGCGAAAGCCTGGAGCAGCTGGCAAAAGAGGCCTCTTTGAAGGTTGAAGAGACTGGACTGGTTGCCCGGGGAGAGAGTAAGCTCTCTCCTGCCATTGCACAGCGTCTATTTAGCATGCCTCGCCCAGAGGGTGATGCAACGGTATTTGATGGTGTTGCGCTACCTAATGGTGATTTTGCAGTTATTGCGCTGCATAAGGTAGAGGATGGCTCTCTGGATGGTGTGGATGAAAAGGCCTTGCAGTCACTCAAGGTTTCCCAGACAAGAGCCAAAGGACGGGAAAGTTTTGAGTTTGTTGTGCAGCTGCTGAAAGACTCTTCAGATGTGGTGATTAACAAGCCTCGGGAGCAGTAAATTAAATAGATATGGGGACAGTCACCGGGCTGTCCCCATATTTTTTCGATCAAGCCATTCCCAGGATATGGTATCCGGTGTCTACATAGAGCACGTCGCCGGTAATGCCTGATGCAAGGTCGGAGCAAAGGAATGCTGCCGCATTGCCTACCTCTTCAATCGTGACATTACGCCGTAAAGGCGTGCGCTCCTCTACGGTATTGAGCATGGTTCTAAAATCACTGATGCCGGAGGCCGCCAGGGTTCGGATCGGGCCAGCGGATATCGCATTCACCCGGATGCCTTTTGGCCCCAGTGAGTCAGCCAGATAGCGGACATTGGCCTCCAGACTGGCCTTTGCCACGCCCATTACATTGTAGTTTGGCACCGTGCGCACCGCACCCAGATAGCTCATGGTGAGTAGAGCGCCATTACGCCCCTCCATCATCTCCTTTCCGCCTTTGGCCAGTGCAGCAAAGCTGTATGAGCTTATGTCATGGGCAATTGCGAAGCCTTCCCGTGTGACAGCATCAACGTAACTGCCTTCAAGTTGGTCGCGTGGGGCAAAGCCGACAGAGTGGATAATGCCGTCCAGCCCATCCCACTCTTTGCCCAGCTCTTTGAAAACATCGGTTATTTGGTCATCGCTGGAGACATCCAATGGCAGTACAATATTGGAACTGCACCGTTGGGCAAGTTTGTCGACGCGCTTTTTCAGTTTGTCTACCTGGTAGGTAAAGGCAAGCTGAGCACCCTCGCGAGCCATGGCATCGGCTATGCCAGAGGCAATAGAGCGGTCGCTGGCTACGCCAACAATGAGAATTCGTTTGTCTTGTAGGAAACCCATGGGGAAAATCCTTCCTCAGTTGATTCAAAGCTGGTACGTTACCGGAAAATGTCTGTTTGGAAAAGGATTGTGGCTTGAGAAAAGATTGGTTTCAATATTACCTATGCAATTAGCAAGTAACATAATCAAGGTCTTTGTGCGATTTAGTTGGATGATTGTTCTGGTTGCATTGTTAGCAGCTTGCAGTAAAGAGTCCTGGAACGACCCTTATCCAGCCAAAGAGGCGGACAAGAATATTCTCTATAGCTCATTTTCTGAGCGACCAAAGCATCTTGATCCCGTGCGCTCCTATAGTTCGAATGAATATCTTTTTATTGCACAGATCTATGAGCCGCCATTGCAGTACCACTTTCTTAAACGACCTTATGAGTTGATCCCATTAACAGCAACTGAAGTGCCTCGGGCACGTTATTTGGATGCGACAGGAGCGTTGCTGCCAGATGATGCAGATCCGGTACAAATTGCATTTAGTGAATATGAGATCACCATTCAACCGGGTATTCAGTATCAACCACACCCTGCTTTTGCCAAGGATGCAAATGACCATTATCTCTACCATGAGCTGATGCCTGAGGATATTGAATCAGTTAATACGCTGGCAGATTTTCCTGAGGCTTCGATGCGTGAGGCAACGGCCGAGGATTATGTTTATCAGATTAAGCGATTGGCAGATGCACGTCTGCTCTCTCCATTGAGGGGCATGTTGAGTAGCTATATTGTTGGATTTGCCGATTATTCAAAGCAGCTTGAAGCAGCATATTTCCAACTGAAAAAACAGACAGGTACAGCACAGCCATTTCTGGATCTTCGGCGCTATAAAATGGAAGGTGTAGAGGTGTTGGATCGTTATCGATACCGTATCCGAATAAAAGGAAAATACCCACAGCTGGTCTACTGGCTGGCCATGCCATTTTTTGCCCCCATGCCGTGGGAGGCTGATCTCTTCTATTCCCAGCCGGGGATGAAGAGACGCAACATCACACTGAATTGGTATCCAGTGGGCACAGGCCCTTTTATGTTGACCGAAAATAATCCAAACTTGCGTATGACCCTGGCGCGTAATCCCAATTTTCATGGCGAGCGCTATCCGGTTGAAGGTGAAGAGCAGGATCGGATGAAAGGCTTATTAGATGATGCAGGTAAGCCTTTGCCTTTTATTGAGAAGGCGGTCTATAGCCTGGAGAGGGAGACTATTCCCTACTGGAATAAATTTCTACAGGGTTTTTATGATGCGTCAGGTATCTCGTCTGACAGCTTTGATCAGGCTGTTCAGTTTGGTAATCAGGGAGAGGCAACGCTGACTGATGAGATGAAGGCGCAAGGCATTAAGCTCACAACTGCAGTGCAGACTTCAAGCTCTTACATGGGATTTAATATGCGTGACTCCGTGATTGGCGGGCTGGATGAGCGAGGGCGTCTGCTGCGTAGAGCCATATCGATTGCGGTTGATTACGAAGAGTATATTTCAATCTTCAATAATGGACGTGGCGTATCGGCACAAGGGCCTGTTCCACCCGGTATTTTTGGTTTTAAAGCGGGTGAGGCGGGCATTAATCGTTATGTTTATGATGTTGTAAAGGGTAAACCAAAACGCAAACCGATTGATGAAGCCAGGCAGTTATTGATGCAGGCAGGCTATCCGGGAGGACGGGATAAAAAGAGTGGCGGCCCTTTGGTGTTGCATTATGAGGCTGTCGGCTCCGGGCCAGATGATAAGGCGCGTCTTAACTGGATATTAAAACAGTTTAAGAAACTGGGTATTCAGCTTGTTATTCGTGCAACGGATTACAACCGTTTTCAGGAGAAGATGCTTAAAGGGACAGGTCAGATATTCTCCTGGGGTTGGAATGCAGACTATCCTGATCCGGAAAACTTCCTGTTTCTGCTCTATGGCCCAAACAGCAAGGCGGTAAACGGTGGGGAGAATGCGGCCAATTACAGCAACCCGGCGTTTGACCTGTTGTTTGAACGGATGAAAAACATGGATAACAGTCCAGAGCGTCAGGCAGTTATTGATAAGATGGTAGAGCTGGTGCGAGGGGATGCGCCCTGGGTCTTTGGTTTTCACCCCAAAGGGTTTGCGCTGCACCACGCCTGGTACCACAACGTGAAGCCAAATCTTATGGCCAATAACACCCTGAAATATAGAAGGCTTGATCCGCAGCTGCGCAAACAGAAACGCGCTGAATGGAATCCGCCGATTCTATGGCCAATTATTGTGCTGTTGCTACTGTTGGCTGTGTCGACCGTCCCGGCAATCATCATGTATCGCCAGCGGGAGAGGAGTGCAGCAAGATGATGGCCTATATTATTCGGCGCACCCTCTACGGCATTCCCATTTTGATTGGTGTCAATGTCATTACCTTTGTGCTCTTTTTTGTCGTGAACTCGCCTGAGGATATGGCGCGTATGCATCTGGGAATGAAACGTGTCACACCTGAAGCGATCCAAAAATGGAAGCAGGAGCACGGTTATGACAAACCGCTGCTCTACAATGCGACTGCGCAGGGTGCTAAAAGTCTGTCGGATACCATCTTCTTTGAGAAATCAATCAAACTGTTCCGGTTTGAATTTGGCTCATCGGACAGTGGTCGTGATATTGGCTATGACATCAGTCAGCGCATGTGGCCCAGTCTGGCCATTGCACTGCCGACACTGATCGTGGGGTTGGCAATCAATATAACCTTTGCGCTGTTGATTGCATTTTTTCGTGCGACCTATATTGACTACTGGGGTGTGGTGCTCTGTGTTGTCATGATGTCGGTTTCTGCCCTGTTCTATATTATTGGTGGCCAATATATTGTGAGTAAGCTGCTGCATCTGGTGCCTATCTCAGGTTATGACACCGGCATGGGGGCGATAAAATTTTTGATCCTGCCCGTCATTATTGGTGTGATTGGGGGGATTGGTTCGGGAACACGTTGGTATCGCACCCTGTTTCTTGAAGAGATCAATAAGGATTATGTGCGTACGGCACGTTCCAAAGGGCTGTCTGAAAACAGGGTGCTGTTTCAGCATGTATTGAAGAATGCGATGATCCCTATCCTGACCGGCGTTGTTGTGATTCTGCCTTTACTGTTTATGGGGAGCCTGATCACAGAGAACTTTTTTGGTATTCCAGGATTAGGCAGTTATACCATTGAAGCGATTAATCGACAGGATTTTGCCATTGTCCGCTCAATGGTCTTTCTGGGTTCTGTACTCTATATCCTGGGCCTGATCCTGACGGATATCTCCTACACGCTGGTTGATCCGCGTGTGCGCCTGTCATAACTATTTGTCCTATAGATATATCCGCGCAGCAGCTGCTTTGTGATCCCGAAGATGGGATAATAATCTACTATGTAGTTCCAATTTGTATTCAAGAGGATAGATGAAAAATGGGTGATAAAAGCACCAATGTTGTCTGGCATCATGCAACGGTAACACGTGAATTGCGTGAGCAGCAGAATAATCATAAGAGCGCAGTTTTATGGTTTACCGGGCTTTCTGGTTCAGGTAAATCAACGTTGGCGCATGCGGTAGAAGACAAGCTTCATGCCCTGGGAGTACGGACATTCGTGTTGGATGGTGATAACGTCCGGCACGGCCTCTGTTCTGACCTTGGTTTTTCTGATGATGATCGCACTGAAAATATTCGTCGTATTGGTGAGCTTGCGAAACTATTTCTAGAGGCGGGTATCGTTGTACTCACTGCATTTATCTCACCCTTTCGCCAAGATCGTGAGCTGGCCAGAAGCGTAACGCCGCATGGTGATTTCTACGAAGTCTTTTGTGATTCATCACTTGAGGTTTGTGAGTCGAGAGATGTCAAAGGTCTTTATGCCAAGGCCCGTGCAGGTGTAATCCCGCAATTTACAGGTATATCCTCTCCCTACGAAGAGCCCTCCACCCCTGAGGCGCATATAGATACAGGTACGCAGGATCTGGATGTTTGTGCAGACCAGGTTATCAAACTCTTAAGTGATAGAGGTGTGATCAATCTGTAATTGTCAGCGTCACTGAGAGCTTTTTATGGATGCACAGTATTTTAAAGAGAAAACCGCTGAGATAGAGCAGCGTATCAATGGGTTTTTGAATGATGGGCTTAAACTATTTATTAGTTCATCATTTCAGACTCACAGCATTCCGTTGCTGCATATTGTGACCTCGATCTCGAAAGAGATTCCAGTCTACTTTATTGATACGGGTTTTCACTTTCCAGAAACGCTTATCTATAGAGACCAAATTGCAGAACTGCTTGGCATAGAGGTGATAAATACCCATCCTGTGGTATGCAAAAGTCTGCAGTGTGATGCTGATGGGAACCTCTATTTTGCATCTGACCCTGATCATTGTTGTTATCTGAATAAGATACAACCCCTTGAGCCTGTATTGATAAAATATGATGTCTGGATCAATGGCATCAGGGCAGAGCAGAGTGCGCATCGAAAGACGATGGGGTCTGTGATAAAGGGGCCATTTGGCACCTTGCGTTATCACCCGGTACTGCATTGGACGAATAAGGATATTTTTTATTATCGGAAGCTGCATGATTTGCCGCCTCATCCTTTGGAAGAGAAAGGGTACCTGAGCATTGGTTGTGAGCCTTGTACGCGAAAGGTTGATCCATCGGGTGATGAGCGGGCAGGCAGATGGTTTGGTATGAAAAAGACAGAGTGCGGTTTACACACAGAGTTGGTTGAGAAGAGATAGATGAGAGTACTGATTACAGGTGGAGCAGGTTATATCGGAACAGAGCTGGCCTATCGGCTGGCAGAGCGGTCTGATGTTGCCCGGGTTATTGTTTATGACAATCTGAGTCGTGGTAACTATAACCTGTTTATTGGCGTCAGAAAGTTTCCTAGGGATAAGGTGATTTTTATTAATGGTGATCTACTTGATTCCCGCAAGTTGCGCAAATCCTTAAAGGATGTTGATGTGGTTTATCATCTTGGCGCCAAGGTGACAAAGCCCTTTTCAGATCACAATCCACACCTGTTGGAACAGGTAAATCACTGGGGAACAGCTGAGGTCGTTTATGCGATTGAAGAGAGTGAGGTCTCCCGCTTCATCTATGTCAGCAGTTCAGCAATCTATGGTACCTCTGATCAAGAGGTCAGCGTCGATACGCCGCCTTAGCCATCGACCTATTATGGAATATCCAAACTGCGTGGTGAGGAGCATGTTGTCAGGCTGCAACGAAAAATGCCTGCGTATATTATGCGAACCGCTAATGTATATGGATACAGTAAGAGCATGCGATTTGATGCGAGATTAAACCGCTATATGTTTGAAGCAGCCTCCGGTCAACGGATTACAGTTAATGGCTCCGGGACTCAAGCCAGGGCCTATATTCATATTGATGGTACAACTGATTGTCTGGAGGCAATACTTACAACAGATCTAAAGCCTGACATCTATGATTTAACAGCACGTAATCTCACCATTCAGGAGATTGTGGATGGCGTTAAAACAGTGTTTCCTGAGACTGAAATCCTGTTTATTAACCAGCATGTAAAACCCTGGGAACTTCGGGTTAAACCGGATGCCAGGCTGGCTGGTTGTCTGCGTCTGGAAGAAGGAACCTTTCTCGAAGAGATTAAGGAATTTAAAAAGCAGTTTACGCTCGATTTTTATGATTGAGATATTTATTCCCCGCCATTAATGAGTATGGCGGGCCAGCTTTTCCAGCACTGCTCTCAGTTACCTCATTTTAAAAAACCTTCGTGGCTTATAGCACAAGAGCCAAGTTGTTCCGTTTCAAGCTTTTCTGATTTTGGCCGTTAAACTGCCTAGAGGCTGATTAATCTAGGATTATAAACCGTGTCAGAATATACATAAGAACTTTCTGGCCAATAAGGCATACGCTTGTAACTATATGAAATAACGAATGATATGAGCAGTGTTGATATACTGGTAAGGGCAAAATTTCGAAAAGAACGGATTGGATCTCAAGCATCCGGCAGTGGTCGTCAGATATTAATCGTGGATGATTTTTCTGATATGCGATTGGCTGTTCGTCGCATGCTTCGAGATCTGGGAGAAGAAAATGCTGACTTTGCCAGTAATGGTAAAGATGCTGTAGACAAAATCCGGCATAATTCTTATGACATTGTGCTATGCGATTACAATCTTGGTGATGGCAAGGATGGGCACCAGATACTGGAAGAGTCCCATCACATGGGGCTGATCAAGCCTAGCTGCATCTTCATGATGATTACAGCTGAAACATCAAGATATCGTGTGCTGGGTGCAATTGAATGCCAGCCCGATGATTATATTGCAAAGCCATTTACTAAAGAACTGCTACAGCTCCGCATAGCCAAGGCCATCAAGAAAAAAGAGGAGTTGATGGATATCTATGAGGCTATGTTTGATAAGCGGTATCCCGATGCCATAAAGATTGCAGAAAAGAAACTTGTCAGCAAGTCACGTTATACCCTTGATGTAGCCAAGCTTTTAGGCAGCTTTTATCTCAAAACGGAGCGTTATGAAAAAGCATTGGAATTTTTTCAAAAAATAGTTGCACAGAAATATATGCCATGTGCCAAATTTGGTTTAGGGCAGGCCTACTATTATCTGGAAGAGTATGGCAAAGCTGTTGTCGTATTTGATGAGCTAACAGCTGAGAACCAATACTACATGGATGCATATGACTGGTCTGCCAAATGTAATTTAGCGTTAAAAGATAAGAGACAGGCACAGGAAAAGCTTGCAACGGCTTCAAGGATTTCACCAAAAACCATCTCCCGTCAATGTGAGTTAGGTGAGCTTGCCAAAGAGAATGGCGAGTTGGATATTGCGGCAAGTGCCTATCGGTCAGCTATTCAATATGGTGTGCACTCCTGTTTTAAATCCGCTAAAGAATATCTTGGTATGAATGATGTGTTGCTTGAGCGAGGGGATATGCTTAAGGCATTAACCAATCTAAAAGAAGCACGGAATCAACTAAAAGAAAATGCGGTTGACCTGCTTCAGGTTGTGACTGCAACAGCTGATGTACATGTAAGCAAAGGTGGAAAGACAGAAGCCAACCGGTTTTTAGGGCAGGCTGAAAAAATATATCAGGAAAATCTGGCAACTATTCCCGATGAAGTGTCATTGAATCTTGCTACAACAGCGCTATCACTTGATGATATGAAGCTGGGTTCTGCCATTGTCAGCAGTTTGGCAGAGAATAATCATGATGATGACGTGTTACTGGGTAAATTGAGAGAAGCAGGTGAAAATACAGGTCATGCAGATGAGCTGTCTGAGATTATTAATAAATCAACGGAAGAGTTACGTGCACTGAATAAAGAGGGTATCCGGCTGGCAGAATCGGGTCAGCTGAAGGAGTCACTTGAACTGCTTGAGAAGGCGTCAGAGAAGGCTCCAAATAGCAAGGCATTTAATCTTAATGCTGCTTTAGCCTGCATTATGCTGATGAAAGAAAACGGTGTCGATGATCAGCTCCTGTATAAGGCAAGACACTACCTGGGTCGTGTTGAGAGAGCGGGGAAATCTGACAAGCGCCATGCTGAATTAACAAAGATGTTGAAAGCACTAAAAAGATAGCAAGAGATAGAAAATAATGCCTGATTTATCTAAAACCCATTTTGAAGCGGCGCTTGCGCTCACCATTCATGATGTCAAAAATTCGCTTGCGCTGTTTTTGGATCGAGTGGAAGTTGTTCAGGCGAATGACAAGGTTGCAGGCAAAAAGTATGCAGACTTTAAATATGAAATTAAACGCATCAATAATAATTTAATACGTCTGTTGGCGTTATACAAAGTGGGTTCTGAGAACTTTATGCTGCATGATGAGTTTCATTATGTGGATGATTTTTTATCGGATATTGGCGCTGAGTACAGTGCTGTCTTGCAGGATAAAAATATTGAGTTGATTATTGATTGCCAGGGTGACCTGGGCTGTCAAATGGATAAGGGATTGATTTATGGGGTGCTTGATAACGCCATTAATAATGCTGTTCGGTATACCCGATCAAAGATAATGCTCAAGGCATTTGAAGAGGATGGTTTTCTGGTGTTAAGCGTACAGGATGACGGGGATGGTTATCCTGAGCAGATGCTGGAGGAGAATCTGCAGCAGGGAAGTGGCAATGTGAGTATAGATATTTCCAATAGTACGACGGGACTGGGTAACTATTTTTCGCAGATTGTAGCTGGGCTGCATCAATCCAATGACAAAACAGGTTCTATCCGTATGACAAATCAAGGTGATCTGGGGGGGAGCTGTTTTAGTATTCATCTGCCCAGTGGGGATGCTTTGCATATTGATTTCTAGTACTCCGTCAAAATAACCTTGACGGAGTACTATGTTATTGGCTCCAAAGGGGTTGCTCCGCCCCTGTGTGGCTGGTATTGTGTGGTGTTATAAGAACAGGCGTCGAAATCCCTTTCATTTGCCGCAGCACTAAAGCATTTCTTTTTATTTATCTCTTTGATAATAAAGGCAATTACTAGGTTTATCCGAAAGTTTCGGGTGTGCGAAATGGCGTCTGATGATTGATTTATAAATGAGGAGGAAGTTATGGCAACAGTTACACTTAAAGGTAATCCGTGCACCCTGAGTGGCACCGAAATCAAGATGGGTGATGTGGCTCCACAGGTCACTCTGGTTAATTCGAAAGGATTGGCAGACAAGGTGGTCGGCGGGGCAGGCGATAATACACAACTGATTGTAGTGGTTCCTTCGCTGGATACTGAAGTATGTGCAGCAGAGACCCGGCGCTTTAATCAGGAAGCGGCAAAGATTGAAGGTGTTGAGGTGATCGTGGTCTCTATGGATCTGCCATTTGCAGCGACCCGCTTCTGTACCACAGAGGGCATTGATAATCTGACCGTGGTTAGTGATTTTGTAAGTAAGGGTTTTGCTAATGCCTATGGTGTTCTGCTTGCCGATGGCCCGTTGGCTGGCCTGACCTGCAGAGCGATCTTTGTTGTAAATAAAGATGGCCGGATTGCCTACAAGGCGATCGTCTCAGAGATTACTGAAGAGCCAAACTATGAGGCTGCTATTAAAGGGGCAAAAGGCACCAGCTCCTTAGGCGCCAGCTGCTGCGGCACCTGTCAATAATTAGAGTTATCGAAGCACGGCACAGCACTGCATAAGCAGTGCTGTGCTTTTTTGTGTCTGGCATGTGGTCAACAGAGCCAGGCTGACTCAAAATCTGTGAATCACTTGTTTACAAATCTCACTGCCAAACCGCATAAGCTCTTTTTCCTTGGTGCTATTGTAAATGCCCTGCTCTATATGGGGTTGCTGATGCTACACTATTTGGGGTGGGCATCATCCCTGATCGCACTCCCGGTTTATCATGCCTATGCCATGCTGTTTATAGTATTCACACAGTTTTTCACGGCGTTTTTGTTTACTATGGCCCCGCGGTTTTTTGCCACTCCGCCTGTGCCCCGTTCCCAATATCTTCTTGTTTTTTTGGTGCTTAATCTCTCATCCCTGATCTTTGCACTGTCGCTCTATAGTGCCGTGCCGATGTTGGGCATTGCTGGCATGGGGCTGTTCGTTGCCTATGTCATGGTGTGCAGGGTGTTAATGATGGCAAATCTCCAAAGTGTCGTTGAAAATAAATATGATACCAACTGGATACTGTTGGCCTTTGCCATGGGGGGGCTGTCTCATATCCTTTTTCTGCTCTCCTGGTTTGGTGTGGTGGGCTATGAGCTGCAACGGATGGCGATAAATATCGGATTTTTCCTCTATCTCTTTATGGTGGTGTTGACGCTGAGCCAGAAGATGATCCCCTTCTTTACTGAGGGCAAGGTCGCGGGGTACAGGGCCAATAAAAGCCGGTATTTTTTAGAGACAGTCTTTGTGCTGCTGGTGATCAGGGTGCTGTTAGGGTCGCTACAGTTGGCTCAGTATGGTTTTGCCATTGATCTGATCTTGGCCGCTATCACGCTATGGGAGATTATCAAATGGCGGCTGCCCTTTTTTAAGGTGGAGCCTATCCTGTGGGTACTCTATCTGTCACTGATATTGATGCCGGTTTGCTTTTTTCTCTTTTTCCTGGAAGGGGCTGTCCGCTATTTTGCAGAAGGAACAGCGCTGTTTTTTGAGAAATCCCCCCTGCATCTGATTGCGATTGGTTACTTTACAACCATTGCGATTGGTTTTGGTTCAAGGATTATTCTGGGCCACTCCGGGCGCAAGCCCAAAGCGGATAGCTACACCGTTGGCCTGTTTATGCTGGTGCAGTTGGTGGTGGTTGTCAGGGCGCTGAGTGGGTTGAGCCTGAACCTGGATGCCGCCTGGTATGTCAATCTGATCCTGCTCTCTTCGGGTTTATGGATTGTGCTGTTCCTGCTATGGTCGCTGCGGTATCTGAAGCTGCTGTTTGAAGCGTAGTTTATGATCTCCGGCGAGGTCTGTTTTTTGATGATGTTCGCTTTTTAGCCACTGTTTTCCGTTTTATAGATGTTCGGCTCTTTGGTGTGTGAGCCTCTTTTTTATCCCCTTTTGGCTGCCAGGAGGGGACAAGGTGGCGTTTTCCATTTCCGATAAGATCTGCCCGTCCCATCTCTTTGAGTGCGTCGCGCAGCATGGGCCAGTTTTTGGGGTCGTGGTAGCGCAGAAAGGCCTTTTGCAGGCGGCGCTGACGCAGCCCTTTGGCGACAAAGATCGGCTTGTTCTCTTTACGAATGGGTTTGAGGGTGTTCTGTCCCGTGTAGTACATATCAGCAGCGATGGCGAGAGGGGTGGGCAGGAAGGCCTGTACCTGATCCAGCCGGAATCCATTCCTTTTGAGCCAGAGTGCCAGTTCCAGCATATCCTTGTCGGTGGAGCCTGGGTGGGCTGCCATTAAGTAGGGGATCAGATATTGCTCTTTGCCTGCCGCCTTGGAGTAGCGATCAAATTCCCGTTTAAACCTGTCATAGGTATCGATGCCGGGTTTCATCATTGTATCCAGCGGCCCTTGCTCGGTGTGTTCCGGTGCAATTTTCAGGTAGCCACCAACATGATGTGTAATCAGCTCCTGGAGATATTCCGGGGAGTTGATGGCGAGGTCATACCTTAACCCCGATGCGATAAATACCCTTTTTATGCCGGAGACCTGCCGGGCGCGGCGGTAGAGGTGGGTTAATGGGCCGTGGTCTGTCCCCAGTGTTTTGCAGATCCTGGGGTAGACACAGGAGGGTTTGCGGCAGATGGCCTCTATTGCCGGGTCTTTACAGCGCAGGCGGTACATGTTGGCGGTGGGGCCGCCAAGATCGGAGATAATGCCGGTAAAACCTGGGGTTTCGTCGCGAATGGCCTCCATCTCCCGAATAATGGAGTCTTCAGAGCGATTCTGCACAATGCGCCCTTCATGCTCGGTGATCGAGCAGAAGGTGCAGCCACCTAAGCAGCCGCGCATGATATTGATGGAGAAGCGGATCATCTCCCATGCGGGGATTTTGGCTGAGCCATAGGCGGGATGCGGCTTGCGTGTGTAGGGTGGCTCGTAGATCCGATCCAGCTCCTCTGTTTTTAGCGGGATGGGTGGAGGATTGATCCAGAGGTCACGTTTGCCATGCCGTTGAATCAGGGCGCGGGCGTTGCCCGGATTGGTCTCCAGGTGGGCAATTCTGGCGGCATGCGCAAAAAGCATCTTGTTACTGGCTACCTGCTCGTATGAGGGTAATCGCAGTACGGTGTGGGTGCGATTGGCATCTGCAGACGGTCTCTTTTTGGAAGGCAGGGTTGCTTCCAGATCGGCGCTGTTGCTGCATTCAGGCTTGGCACTATAGGGGTTGGGTAGCTTGGCGATAGGGACAGGGGCATCGGGTGAGGTGTGATCGATCTCTGCCCAGTCATTTGGCACGCCACTGCACATGACGCAGGTGCCACGAATATCCTGAATGTTGCTGATCTGTTCGCCCTTTGCCAGCCGGTGTGTAACCTCCACGATGGCGCGCTCAGCATTGCCAAAAATAAGCATATCTGCCTTGGAGTCGGGCAGTATGGAGTGCCGTACCTTGTCAGACCAGTAGTCATAATGGGCAATGCGGCGCAGACTGGCTTCGATTCCGCCAATGATAACGGGTACGCCTTTGTAGGCCTCTTTAGCGCGTTGGGAGTAGACGATGACTGAACGGTCTGGCCTCAGACCCGCTACGCCATCAGGAGAGTAGGCGTCATCACTGCGGATACGCCTGTCAGCCGTGTAACGGTTGACCATGGAGTCCATATTGCCTGCAGTGACACCAAAATAGAGATTGGGGCGGCCAAGTCTTTGGAAGCCCTTTACATCCTGCCAGTCGGGCTGTGCAATGATGCCAACGCGGAAACCCTGTGCTTCAAGCAGACGGCCAATCAGCGCCATGCCGAAGCTGGGATGATCCACATAGGCGTCGCCGGTAATGAGGATAATATCGCAGCTGTCCCAACCCAATTGATCCATCTCCTCTTTCGACATGGGCAATACGGGCGCTGTACCAAAACGATGGGCCCAGAATTTGCGATATGAGAAGAGATCAGGAGCGGTGTTAGGCATGCTGTTGGGTCTGTTCAAATGGAAATGCCAATTAAACCATGAAGCAGGATGAATCGGTGTATGTTGCGGCTATTTTATCTGGAAAATAGGCAGCAAGAGACTAAAGTTAGTTGTGGGGGTGGATTTTACTGCCGTCAGGTGGCTATAAAGTATCCTCCTTGACATGGACGTTGCCTCTAAGCAGAATGGAAATCTTTGATTTTTCTCTAGTTGTGGGTCTGATTTTGATGCTGAATCCAGCTGTGTTGCGTGCAAAGATCATTGGTGTCAGAGTTTTTCTGCTGCTCTGTTCTTTGGCTGTTTCTATCTCCGTTGCAGCTGCTTCTGTTATGCAAAACGAAGGGGTGAGTGAACTCCCTTTTCCGGTTGAGTCGAAGGAGGATGTTCAGCAGGCGCGTATTGCAGATTATCTGGAAACGGGCCAACCAAATTGCGCCCTCTGCCATGCCCAGCAGCAGCGTCCAGCCATAGATTACACTACCGATAAAGCGTGCCTGCAGTGTCACAATGAAGACTATAGTCAGCGTTTTCTGGATATTGATGAGCGCTATAAGGTGCCATTAGAGGATAGAGTCTATACGGTTGTTGCTCTGGCAAAGGCAGCTCCTTCGTCTCAAGAAACCGGCATCGAGCATAAAGCACCCAAAGGTATGGCGTTGATTCCTGCCGGTGAATTTATTATGGGTACGGATGATTGGTGGCCCAAATCAGGGCCGGAGCATAAAAAATATCTTCCCGACTACTATATGGATCTCTATGAAGTGACCAATGCCAAGTACAAGATCTTTGTTCAGGCAACCGGGCACCGTCTGCCGGATGACTGGGTAAAAAGTAATAATGATATCCCGGAGGGTATGGGGGATTATCCAGTCGTATTCGTAAGTTGGCAGGATGCCAATGACTACTGTGAGTGGGCAGGAAAACGGCTGCCAACTGAATATGAGTGGGAAAAGGCGGCAAGAGGCACGGATGGCAGGGTATTCCCGTGGGGGGATGAATTTGACAAGGATAAAGGCAATACTCCCCAGCATGGTCTGGGGAAAACGATGAAGGTGGGTTCCTTTGAAAACGGAAAAAGCCCTTATGGTCTTTATGATATGGCCGGCAATGTCTTTGAGTGGACGGCGAGTTGGTATAAGGCTTACCCAGGTAATACCCATAAAGATCCCAATGAGGGGGAGATATATCGTGTGGTGAAGGGAGGGTCCTGGTACGACTGCACTTACTACAGATGTGGTATCAGTGCGCCTACCTATAACCGGATCTTTTTCCACCCGATGACAAAGAATTTCAGCTTTGGTTTTCGTTGCGCCCAGGATCCATAACAGCCGGCCTCCTTGGCATCATGCTTGAACATAAATGATAGAGACTGAATTGATGGCGTTGAATAAGAATGAACGAAAAGGGGTTGTTACTCAGAAAATGTGCATGAATTTGAAGATAGCGGCCTACGGGATGATCGCTGCCAATATGATGCTATTGGGCCTTAATCAAGTGGTTCATGCAGCGCCTGGCAATCTGGACAGTGGCAAAGCCATCTATATGAAGTACTGCTTCTATTGCCATGGCAAGGAGGGTAAAGGCGATGGCGCCATTGCGATTGCGGTAAAACCAAAACCTGTGGATTTTGTGAATGATGTAGAGCGGATGAGAAGAACCGATGCTGAGCTGATAAGGAGTATCGAAGAGGGCATCATCCGGGATCCTGATTCTCGCATGTATATGCCGGCATGGAAGGATGTCTTAAGCAGTGCAGAGCGATGGAATGTGTTGGCCTATGTCAGAGCGTTTGCCGCACAGGGTGGAAAACAGTCAGCGGTAAATGCTAAAGCGGAAGCAGCAGCCAAAGGCGAGGCAAAAGAACCCATATCTGCTCCGGATGATATGGTCTATATTCCCGCTGGGGCGTGTATCATGGGCAGTGATAAGGTGGATACGGATGCGATGGGCCTTAGGTTTGGCAGCACCCCCTATTATCTAAACGAGCACCCCAAGCGCACGGTAACGTTGAAAGCATACTATATCGATAAATATGAAGTGACCAATCAGCAATACAGCGAATTTGTAGAGGCCATGCAGGGTCGGGTGAGGATTCCTGCGCCAGCGTACTGGGAGAATGGTATCTATGCAAAGGATCAGTCGCGTTTTCCAGTGCACACTGTGCATTGGTATGCGGCATCGGCGTACTGTCGCTGGAGAGGGAAACGACTGCCAACAGAGGCTGAGTGGGAGAAAGCAGCCAGAGGTATCGATGGCAGGGATTTCCCCTGGGGAGATGAGTACAGCCCTGATAAAGCCAATAATCAGTCCAATTTTGGTGATGTGGTAGCGGTGGGCTCTTATGAAGAGGGCAAGAGTCCTTATGGTCTTTATGATATGACAGGCAATGTGGCCGAATGGGTTGATGCCTGGTATAAGGCGTATCCTGGCGGTGAGAGCCATAAAGATCCAAAGTATGGCGAGCACTACAAAGTCATACGCGGTGGCGGATGGGGCGGGATGGGCCACTACAATCTGCCGCTCTACTACTCTACAACGCACCGGGAAAAAGGCATTCCGACAGACGCTTTTCGGGATGTCGGTTTTCGATGCGCCAAATAATGCCATCACTATCTGCTATGGATCGGTTCAGTAGCTTCCAAGCGGCTGTTCTGTAGAAACGGCTTGGAAGGGAATAATGTTGATAATAAAAAAAATGTTCGTTGCCGTTATGGCAATGTTGCTGATAGGGAGCGCAAATGCGGCTGAAAAAAAATCGCATAGCAGCGAGGCTGATATGGCGCAACAGGCCTGTCTGCAGATTGCTAAGCGGCTGGCCTCTGTCTACACCCGTGACTGTAAATATAATAATGGCCTGCTGGCTACGGGAGAGTTTTCTGTAGAAGGCCGTCCGATTCTGGAGAAGACCTACCCCCCACGCCCTCCAAAAAAAGCCAAAGCTCGAGTGATGCTTATAGGTGGGATACATGCTGATGAGCTGAGTTCTATCAGTATCGTCTTCAAATGGATGCGGATTTTGGATAAGTATCACTCTGGCCTGTTTCATTGGAAAGTGATCCCGTTACTTAATCCGGATGGCCTGCTGCGGGATGGTGATGCCACGCGGGTAAATTCCAATGGTGTTGATCTCAATCGAAACTTCCCTGCGCCAGATTGGGAAGCGAATGCATTGGATAATTACTGGGTAAGACGAACACGGCGTAACCCAAGGCGTTATCCCGGCCCTTCGGCGCTGAGCGAGCCTGAAAGTCTGTGGCTGGCAAAAGAGATTGAGCGCTTTCGCCCCGATGTCATTGTTGCTGTCCATGCGCCCTACGGTGTTGTGGATTTTGATGGCCCACCCAAAGGCCCCAGTAAACTGGGTAAACTCCATTTGAATCTGCTGGGTACCTATCCCGGTTCGCTGGGTAACTATGCCGGGCTGCAAAAAAATATCCCGGTTGTGACGATTGAACTCAAGCATTCAGGGATTATGCCACGATCAAAAGAGATTAAGCGCATCTGGATAGATATGGTCAGGTGGGTAAAAAACAATATCCCTAAAGAAACATCGCCCGTTTATAAGGGGCTGCAGGCATTTATGCAGGATATGGAAAAAACAGATTTGTCGCGTAAGAATTGATTTGTAAGATGGGAAAGGCTTATGGACTCCTGGCCAATCGCGATGTGTTGGTTGCAGCGCCTTCATAAATAATTCGCCACACTCCATCATCTTCCTGTTTCCAGTACTGGCGTTTGTGCGCGTCGCCGTTGTAGTTGTTGCTGCTGTAATGTTGGTTAAAACGTACAACAACCAGCCCTTTTTCACCGGGATCTGAAAAGATGCTGATATCAGACAGCTGAATCCTGATCTGTTTTTTTTCTTTATTGATGGCACCTTTGCGCGCTATCCAACTCTGGTAGTTACGGCTTCCCGCTTTAAATGATTTTGAGTAGTTTGCTGCATATTGTGAAATATTGCGGCTTTCCCAATCCCTGCGCCATTTCTCGATGGACTTCTCAAGCTCTTTGCGTTGCTGCTCAATGACGGATGGCGTCTGCCAATCTACCTTATCAGCAAGGATGACGGGCGTTTTGCCAATCTCACTCAGGGGGGTGAGTGATTCAAAATCTGCATTTGCCAGTGCAATGCAGCCTTCGCTTGAGCGTGGCGCCCTGCTGTAGGTATCGCTGGGGACGCCATGAATCCAAATGCCATAACCTGTGTGCCCCAGCAGGTGATCCCATGGGTTGGGGTAATCAATAGGAAAAGCGCCCGCACCGTAAAGGTCAGGGAGTTCTTTACCGGAAATGTGTCGTGAAACAAAATAGACGCCAACGGGGGTTTTCAGATCACCTTCCACCTGTTTTGCGGTGCCATTTTTGCCAATGGATGCATAAAAGTTTGAAAGCAGGCGCGGGGTGCCGTTGTTATTTTCAAACAGATAGAGCCGGGACATCTCCAGATCTACCACAATGACCCGTTTCTGGTCAGTGGAGAGACGCAGCAGATTGGCTGGCAGGGTGCCCTGTTGGGGTTGTGAGAGATGGCTGCGAAGACGGGTTCGGGCTTCGTCCCGCAGGTCATTGATTCGGCCTCTGGCCTTCAGTGAGAAGTTGCCAAATCCGCCTATTGGCTGGCTTTTTGCCAATAGCAGGTCGCCGTATACCAACTGAGCCAAATGGAATTTTGGGTTTAACTCAACTAATGTTTCAATGCTTTGCAGTGCCTCATCCAGGCGGCTGTCACGAATATGGTCGAGTGTGTCAAACAGCAGTGCCTCTTCCTTGAGCTGGAGCTGATGCGGGTGTGTGTCAGGTTTAGACGAGGCTCCTGCGTGCAGTGACCAAAGGCAGCTAATCAGAATGAATAGGTGGAGAAGGCTCGGTCTCATTGAAGTGAGACTTCTCTAATAATTTTCCAGCTACCACCCTCTCTCTTCATGCGTAGATATTTTCTGCTCTCATCGCTATAGGTGTTTGAGCGGTAGGTCTGTAAAAATTCGATCTTGGCTTCATCCTCGCTTATAGCTGTGATTTCAGCGTCCAGTACCTCAATTTCGATAAAGCGTGGTTTGGCGATACGCTGTCTGCGTTGCCGCTCCCATGAAGAGCGGGATAGACCGCGTGATGGTTTAAATTTTGAGTGGTAATGATTCAGGTAGCCTTCTGTATCTTTGTCAGACCATGCCTGCGCCCATTGGTGTGCAGCCGATAGAATGCCCTGTTCAAATTCTGATGCAGTGCCCCCTGCCTCATCTGGTTCTTCTTCCATCAGCATGGCCAGTTCAGAGTCCTCTTCTTCAATGGCTGGAGCAGAGGGTGCTGGAGTGGCTGTTGGTGCTGGAGTAACTGCGGCCACTGTGGGTTGGGCGGGTAGTGCCGTTGCCGGTTTGCTGGATTGATGTGGTGCGCTATTGATCGTGCCAACAGAAAAAAGCTCACTCATCAGGGCCAGTTTGTCGCGTGCGGCAGCATTCCCTTTATCCAGTGATAGCGCATGGTTGTATGCATCTGCTGCCATCATTGCGTAGATATTTCCAAGGTTCTCATGTGCTGTGGCATAGCTTGGGTGCGTGGTGATAGCGGACTGCAGTGCCTTGCGTGCATCATCAAAGCGGCCTAGTGCGGAGTAGGATACGGCTAGGTTATTGTATGGCTCTGGCAGCTCTGGATAGTCTTTGGTGAGCGCTTCAAATATCTTAATGGCAGCTTCCAGTTTATCCTGGTGAACCAGGATCAGACCTTTAAGAAATCGTGCTTCTGCATGATCAGGATTGGATGCCAGAAATTCATCAAGCTGTTTTATAGCCTGGGTTGGATGACCCTGTTCCATCAGGGTTTTAGCCTCATTTAGGGTTTCTTGTTCACCGCTTACAGCAGGTGTGGCTATAAAAGTTATCAGTACGACTAAGAATATGCGTAACATGTTAATTGTCGGAGCCTTGATTCAACGAGTGTGAAACGTCTAATTATACCAATTCTGGGGTATCTGTGACCACAATTAAATTCCATCAATAGTTTGTGGTCAAGTATAGGATAAAAGTTAAGATCTTGATCTGAATGGCTTAACCAGAAAATGGATCGCTAATCTGTTTGGTGTAGCGTGGCGGGATTAATAGCTGGCTCATGTTCTGTTTTTTGATTAAGCTGTAATTTAGCGTCAATAATCAGTAGTTGGGAAGACCATGAATAGATTACATCAGAGCCTGAGTGTAGGTACCTTGATACATTTGCAGCCCATTTCTCAAAGTTCTGAGGGCGGCTTTGATGTGCAGTTAATTGGATATATGCCAGGCGAGAGCCTGCTGGCATCGCAACCGATCAATAATACAACGGCGGTTAAATTGGTTGCAGGGATGGTCTATCAGGCACGCATCGTATCTGGCGATTCCACCTATGCCTTTGAGACTGAGATTATGCGCGTTTGTGAACAGCCATATCAGTATATGCATCTGCGGTTTCCTGCAGGCATACAGGGCGTTACTCTGCGGCGTGCGCAGCGCACCCAGCTGACTGGATCGCAGCTGGTGCTCAACATGCAGGATGGTTCCTCGATGCTATCGGTGACGATGCTTGATATCAGCCCGCTGGGAGCCTGCCTGGTTGCAGAGCAGCCTTTGGGCACTGTGGGGGATTTTTTCTGCATTGATGTACGGCATAAATCTACAGCTGATACCCTGACATTCCCCTGTACAATCCGTCATATCAACAAAGCATCTGTAAAAGAAACTGAACCCGTGTATTACCATGGTGTGGAGTTTTCGAAACTGGATGCGAGTGCGCTTAATTTTATTACCCATTTTATTCGGGACAGTGTAGCTCAGCAGAGAACAGCTTAGCGCTATATCTTCTTACTTAATTGGCTAAATGCTAAGGCAAAAATATATGGATGGCAGTAACTCAGAAAAGAGATCCATCATGCAAATACTAATGTCCCCGTGGGTGCTGGGGATTATCTCAGTGATGTTGATTGGTGGTGCAGGTACACTATCGGCTCTGGTAGCGGTGGGTATTCTCCCATAGTGAGATAGGCCATCGATTAATTGTGACTGTTTTCCACACTGAATAGCTTTACTCGGTACTCTTGATCGGTATCTCTATGATGGATGTGGTTGTATCCTGCTTTTGTGAGGCAGGTGCTGGCCTCTGTTCAGTTGCTGCTTCATTTGATTCTGCTGTACCCACTCCCTCTGTTTGGACTGACTGCTCTGTTACCTCAGGTTCAATGGGGGCAGCGGGTATCGGTTTGGGCAGTTCATAAGGTGTAATCTTTATCAGAACCCCCATCAATGGGTGATCGATATAGTGCAGCTCGCCACTGCGCATGCGTCGGTGAGCCTGCATGCGGTAACTGTTGTATGTTTGAGATTGTTGTATAAAACCATCTTCAAAGGCGTGCTCATAGGGTAAGGGGAGGTCGGTGGGTTTAATTCGTCTGAGCAGATCCAGCTCTATGTGCAGATAGCGGTTTACGCTGATGCGTATTGTGCCTTCCAGATCGGGCGGTTCTGCTGCTGCGGTCTCCTCAAATCCACTGAATATTTCAGCCCCAACGGTGGCTTCTGCTGCAATTTCAGCCGCTATTGCCCGTTCTAATTCTGTTTCAGCTTCTGTGGCGGTGTAGGGTGTTCGCAGATAAAGCAGCTGTGCCTTTTTCCGGTCAGTAACCGGTTGGCGCCATGCAAGGTGAATCTCGGGGTGCAGCCCCTTGCTTCGCTGAAGACGTTTGAATTCGGTTTTTAGCTTGAGCTCATCTTCCGGGAGCAGGGCGTACGGCTCAGGCAGTTGCTGCTCTAGCGGCACCGATGATTCGGATGTGTCCAGCCTGGTGTCCGTTGTTGGCAGCTTATTAATCAGTGTGCTGTGTTCATCCGTAGCGGCTGATGCTGTGGTGGGTTGCGTGACAGCAGCGCGGTTGTCGGGGGCTTTGGTCTCCCCTTCGTCCGGGATTTCAGCGGGTTGGAGCTTATCAGCCGGATTAGTCTGTAGCGGTCGGGCATTGTCAAAATCAGGTGTGCCGGGGTTGCTGGGCCATGCCTCATTCAGGCTGGCTGGCTGGAGGTCGCGGGTAAAGATGATGACCTCGATCTCATACCAGGGTAGCGCCTCTGGTATTTGCTCCTCTGCCAGGGATGAAGTGGCAAACAGCAGGCCGCAAAGCAGGGCGGGTATCCAGTGGTGAAGCTTCATATTCTGTGCATGTTTCATAACGGGCAGTTTACTGCCTGCCACTGATCAGGTCGAGTAGGCTGCTGACCTGCTCGATACGTCTGTTCCGGTCAGAAAAGTCCTTATAAAATCTCAGTTTGTTGCTGCCGTCCAGTTTGAACTCTTTGGGACGTGATTGAATCAACCTGATCAGGTGCATGGGGTCGATCTTTGGTTGCTCTTCAAAGATGATGCGGCCGCTCTCCGGGCCAACCTCAATCTTACGGATGCCAAGGGGTTGTGCCTTGAGCTTCAGCTGGGTGATGCCGAACAGGAATTTGGTTGGCTCCGGCAGTAGACCGAAGCGGTCGATCATCTCAACCTGTAGCTCACGCAGCTCCGCTTTTGAATGGGCGCTGGCGATGCGTTTATAGAGCACCAGGCGTGAATGCACATCAGGTAGATAATCTTCGGGTAGCAGAGCGGGTAGTTGCAGGTCGATCTCGGCACCGTGATTCAGGGGACGATCCAGCTCGGGCTGGCGTCCTGCCTTCAGTGCCTCTACGGCGCGTTCCAGTAGATCAGTGTAGAGGGTGAATCCAATCTCGTGGATCTGCCCGCTTTGATCATCGCCCAGCAGTTCACCGGCCCCGCGAATCTCCAGATCATGCGTGGCGAGGGTGAAACCGGCGCCCAGCTCCTCCAGGGATTCGATCGCCTCCAGCCGTTTTTTAGCATCGGGTGTCATGCTCTTGGGTGGTGGGGTGAGCATATAGGCGTAGGCACGATGATGGGAGCGCCCGACCCGACCCCGCAGCTGGTGCAGTTGAGCCAACCCCAGCTTGTCGGCCCGGTTGATGATGATGGTGTTGGCGCTGGGGACATCAATGCCGCTCTCGACAATGGTGGTGCAGACCAGGATATTGAAGCGCTGGTGATAAAAATCACGCATGATCTGTTCCAGCTCGCGCTCCCGCATCTGGCCGTGTGCGGTCTGTACCCGGGCACCGGGCATCAGTTTTTCCAGCCGGGCGGCAGTGTTCTCAATGGTCTGCACCTCATTGTGCAGAAAATAGACCTGGCCGCCGCGTTTGATCTCACGCTGGCAGGCCTCGGTGATCAGGGTGTCATTCCACTGGCTGACAAAGGTCTTGATCGGGTGCCGGGCCGCCGGGGGGGTGGCGATGATGGAGAGATCGCGCAGCCCGGACATGGACATATTCAAGGTGCGGGGGATAGGTGTGGCGGTGAGGGTAAGCAGATCCACCTCGCTACGCAGTGATTTCAGCTGCTCTTTGTGGCGTACCCCAAAGCGGTGTTCTTCATCGATAATGGCCAACCCCAGCTGTTTGAATTTTACATCGGGCTGCAGAAGTTTGTGGGTACCGATGATGATGTCCACGCTACCGGATGCAAGTCCGGCAATCACCTCTTTCTGCTGCTTTGCACTGCGGAAACGGGAGAGTGACTCTACCCGTACCGGCCAGTCGGCAAAGCGGTCGGCAAAGTTCTGGTAGTGTTGCTGGGCAAGCAGGGTAGTGGGCACCAGTATGGCAACCTGTTTGCCACCCTGAACGGCGCAGAAGGCGGCGCGCATGGCAACCTCGGTCTTGCCGAAGCCGACATCACCGCAGACCACTCGATCCATGGGATGAGCGGCCTCCATGTCGGCCAGCACGCTTTCGATGGTTCGGGCCTGGTCTGGTGTCTCTTCAAACTCGAAGGCGGCGGCAAAGGCTGCGTATTCATCCCCCGGCTTTGGGTAGGCAAAGCCGGGATTGGCAGCGCGTCGGGCATAGATCTCCAGCAGTTCTGCGGCGACATCATGCACCCTTTCGGTGGCCTTACGTTTAAGGCGTTCCCACTGTTCCCCGCCCAGTCTGTGCAGTGGCGCCTTTTCAGGTGAGGCGCCGGAGTAGCGGCTGATAAGATGCAGAGAGGAGACCGGTACGTAGAGTTTGTCACCCCTGGCGTATTCCAGGGTGAGAAATTCGGTCTCCATTCCTCCCACATTGAGGGATTGCAGCCCCAGGTAGCGACCCACACCATGATCTTCGTGCACTACAGGTGCACCGATATGCAGCTCGGTCAGGTTGCGAATGATCTGATCCGGGTCAGATTCTGAGGCCTTGCGGCGGCGCTCCTGTCGTACCCGCTCTCCCAGGAGTTGGGCTTCGGTGATGATGACCAGCCCGGCATCTTTCAGCCACAGCCCCTGCTCTTGCGGCGTGACGGTTAGCGCCAGTGGGGCGTCAGATTCGAGAAACGCCTGCCAGCTATCCAGCACTGTGGGCTTGATATCAAAGCCGTGCAGGGTGTCGAGTAGCATCTCCCGCCTGCCAGCACTTTCGGCAATGAAGAGTATGCGTCCTGGTTTGCTGGCGATGAATGCCTGCAGGGTGGCGGCGGGTTTTGCAGCACGCGCCTGGAATCCCAGTGGAGGAACGGTTGCGGTGCTGAAATTATGGAAACCGGCATAACCTTTGTGGCGGGACGGTATCTCGTGTCTTTCAGTCTGTATGGATGCGCCTCTGTTCAGCTGGGCGGCCAGCTCATCTGCAGTGAGGTAGATCTCCCTCGGCTTCAGGATGGGGCGTTCGGTATCATGTCGCCGCTGCTCGTAGCGTGTTTCAACCTGTGCCAGAAACCGGGCGGACTGATCCCGCGGCTGGCCTGCCTCAATGGTCAGACATTGCTCAGGTAGATAATCAAACAGGTTGGCTGTCTGCTCAAAAAAGAGTGGCAGGTAGTACTCCAGACCACCGGGGGCATTGCCTCGCTGACCTCGCGATAGATGAGGCTGCGCTGTGGATCACCCTCTATCTGTGTCCGCCAGGCTTTGCGGAATTGCTCAATGCCCTCTTCATTGAGTGGATACTGACGGGCTGGCAGCATCTCGATCTTCTCTACCTTGTCTATGGAGCGTTGGGTTTCTGGATCAAAGGTGCGGATGCTGTCGACCTCGTTATCAAACAGGTCAATGCGGAAGGGGAGTGGATTGCCCATCGGAAAGATGTCGAGCAGCGAACCACGAACCGCAAACTCACCATGGGCCATCACCTGGGATACACACTGATAGCCAGCGGACTCCAGCCGTCGGCGGGTCTCGTCCAGAATGAGTGGTTCACCGGTTGAGATCAGCAGCGTGTTGGCATCGACATAACTGCGTGGTGGCAGGCGCTGGAGCAGGGTGCTGACCGGGACAATCAGTAGACCTTTGCGGATGCCGGAGAGCCGGTAGAGCGTCAGCAGTCGCTGAGAGACCAGCTCAGGCAGGGGTGAAAAGATGTCGTAGGGCAGTGTCTCCCAATCGGGAAAATTGAGGATCGGCAGTCCACTTTGTCCCAAAAAGAAGCCCAGCTCCTGTGCCAGCTGGATGGCGGCCTGGGCATCTTCAGCGACAACCAGGGTAAGCCCTGAGTAGCTCTTTGCTGCGGATGCAATGGCCAGAGCCGTGCTGCTGCCATACAACTGCCCCCATTGGAGCCGTTCATTGGCGTTGGCGGGAAGGGCGGGGTGCACAGGGCTGGATGGGTCTGCTGCTGGCATCTATCGACAGTTTCTAAGGTGGGGAAAAACCATGTATTCTCGCACATTCAGATGTAAAGTCGCAGGGTCGTCCTGCTGGTTTTCGGGTGCGTCACTTTGCCGCATTCCGGGGCTATTTCCCATACCCTATACTCTTATGTCCTTTCAAGGTTCGTTGCGAGCTTGCTATGATAATGATTATTAAACGATTTTTTCTGCCACTCTATGTATTGTCTTGCATTTTTATGCTGCTGGGGTGCGCCAATGGCAAGTTTGAAATCAGTGATGCCTGGATTGCTGAAGCACCGCCAAATGTGGCTGCGCAGGCGGGCTATTTAACGCTGAAAAATGGTACAGCCAAGCCGATGAGCCTGATCGGTGTAACCAGTGATGCATTTAAAAACATTCAGATCCATTACTCACAGCATGATGAGGCAACGGGGATGATGAAGATGTCGCATAAAAAGCAGGTCGATATTCCGGCACACAAAACGCTGCAATTTGGGCCGGGTGGCTACCATCTGATGCTGATGAAACCAAAATCAGTACTGAAGGAGGGTGATCAGGTTGTGATGAATCTGACCTTTGCAGATGGCGCAAAATACAGTGTCAGCTTTGTCGTGCGGCGTGAAAAACCTGCTTTTTGAGTTGGGCTTTGGCTATTACGCAAAAAATCTGGATGGGTGCGACTGCGCTCATATTGGTCGCAGTGGTTGTGGTTGGCGGGCTTTATATCTGGAAGCAGACGCCTGCAAATATTGTGGCTACGGCGCCACTGGATACCCACTGTGATCTGCAGGTCGGGTCTTGTGAGTCCTCCTTTCCAGGTGGTGGCCGGGTTGTCTTCTCTATTTCACCGCATCCCATTGTTGGCCTGAAGCCGCTGCAACTGAAGGTGTGGACGGAGGGTATGGCCCCTCAGGTGGTGGAGGTCGATTTTCGTGGCCTGGGTATGAATATGGGATTTAACCGACCGCGTCTACAGGAGGATTCCGAAGGCGAATATTCAGGTACCGGAATCCTGTCCGTTTGTATCCTGGATCGCATGGATTGGGAGGCCACGGTTCTTGTGAGTACCCGTGATGGCGTGTATGCGGCCCCCTTTCGTTTTGAAACTGTTCGGCATTGATCTCTCTTGCCTTGTCAATAGAGAGGAAGGGCGTGCACAATAAGCCATCCTGATTACCCTTAGCCAGCCAAAATGAAAATCTATCTTGTAGGTGGTGCCGTACGTGATCGACTGTTGGGGCTGCCAGTCTGCGAGCGTGATTGGGTGGTTGTGGGTGCAACAGAGCAGGAGATGCTGGATGCCGGGTTTTACCCTGCAGATGCGGATTTTCCGGTTTTCCTGCACCCCGAAACGGGGGAAGAGTATGCGCTGGCCCGTACTGAAACCAAAACGGGTGCGGGTTATAAGGGGTTTGAGGTTGATTCCTGTTCAACGGTGACGTTGGAGCAGGATCTTGCCCGGCGGGATCTGACTATCAATGCATTGGCTGAAGATGAATCCGGCCAGCTCATCGATCCCTTTCAGGGAGAGAGCGATCTGCAGGCGCGACGACTGCAGCACATTACCCCTGCCTTTGTGGAAGACCCGGTGCGGCTGCTCAGGGTGGCTCGGTTTGCTGCCCATCTGGGGGCATTGGGTTTTGATATTGCCCCAGATACCCAGGCTCTGATGATGCAGATGGCCTGTTCGAGTGACCTGCAGAATCTCCGGCCGGAACGCATCTGGCGGGAGATGCGCAAGGCGCTGCTTGAACCACAACCCTGGCGTTTTTTTGAGGTGCTATTTCAATGTGGCGCACTTGATCGGCTGATCCCCGCGCTGGCCGCTGCCATCAGGGAAGAGAGTGCCGACTCAATACCGTTTGTTGCACTACGCAATGTAGCTGAGCAGAGTGATATGCTTGCAGTCCGTTTTGCTGTCGTCATCTATCCAGCGGCTAAAGCAGCAGCGTCAGTGGAGGAGCTCTGCAGCAGGCTGCGTGCAGAGAGGGGGTGCCGTGATCTGTTGGATGTGGTTGTCCGTTTGGGGACAGGCTTTGTTGCTTCAGAGCATGCAGGGGCTGAATGTCTGCTGCTGCTTTTGGAGAAGGCAAGGGCGCAACAACAGACGGAGCGGTTCCAAAATTTCCTATTGGTGTGTGAAGCGTTATGGCCGGATCAGGCTAAGATTGCAATTCAGCGACTGAAGTTGGCCCTGGCGGGCATGAATGATATTGTGCCTGACGATCTGCTGGCTGAGGGCTACCGAGGCTCAGCGTTGGGAGCAGAGCTTGCCCGGCGGCGTGCCCAGGCCATTGAAAAGAGGATAACGAGTGTTGCCCATGATTGATTGTGACGAAGAGCTGGATGTTTGCGGCCTGAGCTGTCCGCTGCCCACCCTGCGCGCCAGCAAGGCGCTGGCGGGCATGGCGTCAGGTCAGGTATTGCATGTGATTGCCACCGATCCGGGTACGGCCAGGGATCTTCCCGCCTTTATCAAAAACAGCGGCAATGAGTTGCTGGAAGCTCGCGAAGAGGCAGGGAAGTTCTATTATCTGCTGCGGAAGGCGTAGCTTAGAAGCTATATTCCATCCCAACCGTGACAAAGTAGGCGGAGGCATCTTTGAATTTGCCTGTAATACCGTTGATATTTCCGTCGCCAGCATCCAGTTTCAACTCTTTTTTGCGGTCATAGAGAAATGAGCCGCCAACGGTGAGTGCGTCGCTGCATCTGTGTTTGGCGCCGATGGAGAACATCATGGCGTCAGAGTCAGGTAGTTCAAAGCCAATGTATCTCTTCCGAATGGGTGTGTTGTCATAGGCGAACCCGGCCATCAGGGACCATTTGTTGTTCAGCTGATGGGTGATGCCCAGGCGATAGGTGTTGCTGTTGTTCCAATTCTTTATCCCTGGTGTGTCAAAGGCTGCAAAGGGTGCTGCAGTGAATGCAACGTTGTAATCAAAATCAAGTTCGTTGTAGATAGACCAGAAGGTGCGCTCAAATACAACCTCAGCAGTAGTTTTGTTGTTATTGAATGTGTAGGCGGCGGCCAGGTTCAGGGCTGCCGGTATGGGCACATCAACCTTGGCATCGCCAGAGTAGTTAAGTGCAGGGATTGCTGGAAAATCCAGATCTGCATTGCCTTTTATTGTAAGCCACACCTTTGATCGGTAGGTTGCTGCCAGAGAGAGATTATCCATCGGTCGAAACAAGAGCGCCAGATTGTAGCCGTAATCGATAGAGTCCCCTTCCAGATCCCTGCCAATAGGTGCTGCTGCGGCAGCAGAAGAGGAGCTTTTTACAACACCGTCGCTATAGATTACCCGGAAACCTGCAGCAACAGAGACCGATTCATGCAGCTGAAAGGCAACGGTGGGGTTGACCTCATAGGATCTAAGGGTGAACTCCTCTGCTGCAGCCTCAGCAGTGCCGCCCCAGCGTTTGGTAAGACCTGCAGGCCCAACCAGAGAGAGGCCAAAACGCATGTTGCCCACGGCCGGGCTGGTGTAATGAAAGGTGGGAATAATGAAGTGCTCTGTATTGGTGTCATCCTTAAATGATGTGCCAAAAGCTGAACCATTAAAGTCGATGCTGGTTAGCTGAATATATGAAAGATCAGCCTCCAGCATGCTGCGATCTTCGTTGAATACCATGGCGGCAGGGTTGTAGTATGCGGCATCAGCGCCATGGGCATTGGCTACATAGGCATCCGAGAGGGCTGTTGCGTTAACCGACTGTTCTGGAATTTTGTAACCCGCAGCCATGAGTGATGATGATAGAATCACAGATGCCAAAGAGGAGAATAAAAATTTTTTCATCTCAGCCTTTTCCCAATAGAAGCTCAAAATAGAGGCGATTTCATTGTTGTCGTTTAATTGTTATTGTTTTATGGCGACGAAAACTAGCATCTTAGGTTTGGTTCCACAAGCGTTCATTTTTTCCACGTAATATGGATGGAATATGGGTAAAGACAGGGTGGAGCTATATTGCAGACAAACTCAACGAACCTCTGAAGGGGCCATTTAATGCAGTTTTTGACTCAGTGGTTTAAGCGACATCTCTCCGACTCCGGGGTGGTGTTTCTGGCGCTGTTCCTGGTAATCGGCTTTGCCGTGGTGATCACCATGGGCGATATGTTGATGCCTGTGCTGGCCAGTGCGGTCATTGCTTATCTGTTGGATGGTGTGGTTGAGCGATTGAAGGATCGAGGTGTGCCACATATTGTTGCGGTCTCGATTGTCTTCTGTGCCTTTTTCCTGTTTGTCACTATCGTGATCTTCGGCCTTGTTCCGACACTCTCCCGACAGGGCACTCAACTGCTCCAGCAACTGCCCATTATGATCTCAAAGGGTCAGCAGGTTTTGATGCAGTTGCCTGATCGTTACCCGGATGTGATTACGGTTGCCCAGTTGGAGGAGGTCACGGCTGTTCTTAGCCAACGCATTGCTGAGTTGGGGCAGACCGTCGTCTCTATTTCACTCTCATCCGTTGTGGGTGTGATTACGGTTCTGGTCTATGCGGTGCTGATGCCGATGCTGGTCTTCTTTTTCATGAAAGATAAGCGCCTGATTATTGATTGGGCACTGGGCTTTATGCCTCAGGATCGCAAGCTGGCAACAACTGTATGGAAGGATGTGGATCTTCAGGTTGCCAACTATGTGCGGGGCAAGTTTATTGAGATCATTGTGCTGTGGGCCACCTGCTTTGTGGCATTTACACTGTTTGGCCTGGAGTATGCCATGTTGCTGGGTGCACTGGTGGGGCTGTCGGTGATTATCCCTTATATCGGTGCAACGGTGGTGACGATTCCTGTATTGTTGATTGCCTGGTTTCAGTGGGGGTGGGGCAGTGATTTTATGGGGCTGACAGTGACCTTTTTTGTCATTCAGGCATTGGATGGTAATGTGCTGGTGCCGCTGCTCTTCTCTGAGGTGGTTAACCTGCATCCTGTAGCCATCATTGTTGCTATTCTGGTGTTCGGTGGTTTTTGGGGTTTTTGGGGGGTCTTTTTTGCCATTCCTTTGGCCACCCTGGTACAGGCTGTCATCAGTGCCTGGCCAAAACCAGTGGAGCTGGAATAGGTGGCCGGTGATGCCATGAGCAGGCACCACCGGGCTGAGTGATTAGCTTGTTTTCGTTACTTTGCAGGTACTTATTCCAAAAGGAGTATAGCCTGGACACCAGCCAACTACGGCTGTAAAGACGGGGATAGCACCAATGGCTCCCCACATACTCTGGTCAAGAATGCCCCATCAAATAATACCCATGCCGATGGCAAAGCGTAATACCCGGTCAATACCTCCAACATTCGGTTTCATAATGTTCTCCTCTATACTGCTCATATTGAATGACAAATAGCCTCTGTTTTGAAAGGCTGAAATATGCTGCTGAAGGTAATAATAGGTGCTTATTGTTGAAGGGTCTGTGACAAAGTCACACTAAACTTAAAAGATAAGCCTTGCTTTTATGCTTGACTGTAATAGCCTGAATAGAAGGGGTAATATCTTTCTCTCACACCTCTACAGCATGCTTCTTACTTGAGCTGCACTAAATCGGATTATCAGGGGATATTCACAGTGAAGATCTTGAAGGTTATAACGGGGTTATTGGGTTTAGTTATTGTGCTGATTGTGGCAGCCATCATTATTGTGCCGCTGGTGGTTGAGCCTAATGACTTTCGAGAGGACATTGTTGCCAAAGTAAAAGAGGCTACGGGACGTGATCTTCAAATCAATGGAGATATTGAGCTGTCTCTTTTTCCCTGGCTGGGTCTGGAGCTGGGTGAGCTGAAGCTGAGCAATGCCAAAGGATTTGATGCGGCATCCTTTGCATCCATCAAGCAGGCAGCGGTTAAGGTCAAGTTGATGCCGCTGCTGAGCAAGCAGGTTGAAGTGGACAGGGTTTTACTGGATGGGTTAGTGCTCAATCTGGCTAAAGCTAAGGATGGCCGAACAAACTGGGATGATCTGGCCGGTGCAGATAAAGCACAGACCTATAAGCATAAGACAACATCAGAACGACGCTCAGACAGATCAGATTCAAAAACAGCAATGCCGCTGGCAGGGTTGGTGATAGGTGGGGTCAATATCTCTAATGCCAGCGTCAGCTGGCGTGATGATAGCAGCGGTCAGCAGGTCAGTATCCAACAGCTTAACCTACAGATAGGCGCCATCACGCCTGGGCAACCTGTAGATCTGAAGCTGGATTTTATTGTAGATAACCAGGCGCCAGCCATTAAAGCCAATATTCAGCTGAGTGGCAGTCCTCATCTGAGCACCAGGATGGATCAACTCGATATTAGCAAGCTGATACTGAGTGTGGACGCCAAGGGTGATCTGTTAAATGGCAAGCCACTGAAACTCAAGCTGGAGGCAGGGGTGGCGTTGAATCTTCTGTCACAGCATCTAAAGCTCAATGGGCTACAGCTGAGTGTGAATGGTCTGGTGCTGAGTGGTGATCTTGCCGCAACTGATCTGGCCAATGAACCGGCATTCAGCGGGGAGCTGAAGCTGGCGGATCTGAATCTGCGGGAGTGGCTGACACAACATGATTTGCCACTGCCTGTAACGACTGATGCAACGGTGCTCACGCGCGTCGCCTTGGCCATGAAACTTAATGGAACAGCTAAAAACCTGGATGTAAAAAAGCTGACACTGGTGCTGGATGATTCAAACCTCACAGGCAATCTAAAGGTAAATAATCTGGCTTCAGTCATGCCTGCCATTGGTTTTAACCTTAATGTTGATGCCATTGATCTGGATCGCTACCTACCACCACCGGCAGACGAGCCAGCATCTGCAAAGGCTGGCAAAACAATACCGGCCAAAGAGCCGTCTGTAACCACAAAATCAGGCGTACAATCTGAACCTGAGCTGCTACCTGTTGAATTGCTGCGTCAACTTGATATCAATGGCCTCTTTCATGTTGGTCGACTCACGGTGAAGGAGCTACTGGCCGAAGATGTGGAATTGAAGGTCAAAGCCAAGGATGGGCACATTAAGGTAGATCAACAGGTGAAAAGGTTCTATCAGGGCAGCCTTCAGAGTGCGGTAATAATAGATGTCAGAGGCAGAGAGCCGCTGCTGCAGATCACCAAACAGGTCAGCAATATAGAGGCAGAACCCCTGCTGCAAGATCTTATGGATGATGGGCGGTTGCGTGGTACGGGACGTTTCAATGCCAATCTAAAAACACGTGGCAATACCGAGCAGGCCTTTCGCCGCCACCTCAATGGGGATATTGGATTTCGCTTTGAGAAGGGTGCGGTAAAAGGCATTGATCTGGCCCAAACCGTTCGTGAAACCTGGGCAAAAATAAAAGGGAAACCCGTACCTCCGGCAAGTGAAAAGCCAGAGACGGATTTTAGTGAGCTGGCAGGTACCGCTGTCATCACTAAAGGTATTTTGGTGAATAGAGATCTGATGGTAAAATCACCTTTTTTACGGGTGGATGGCAAGGGGCGGGTTGATCTGATACAGGAACAGTTGAATTACAGATTGACCACAACGATAGTGAAGTCAATGGAGGGGCAAGGTAGTAATGACATGCAGGATCTTATGGGGGTGCCTGTGCCGGTCAAGATATCCGGCCCCTTTGCAGAGCCAAAAATACGACCGGATATGGATGAGCTGGCCAAGCGGCTGCTAACCAGCAAGGTTGAGCAGAAGATTGAAGAGAAGCTTAAAGGCAAGCTGCCTGATGCCTTGAAAGATAAATTGAGAGACTTCTTCCATTAATGACTGAAATAGAGTAACTCTATCTGTTTATGAAACATCATTCATGCCAGTTATTTGTTGTGGGCATGCCATTAAGAGTGAGAGAGGGGTGTGAAATGTTGAGAAATAAGACGGCGTTACTGAAGTGGGCTACCTTGGCCCTGAGTCTGGGGTTATTTACAGGTTGTACGACCATGGAGCAGTATCGGCAGATGCAGGCTGACATTGCCAAAACCCAGGAAACAGCTGATGCTGCATTGGCATCGGCTAAACGTGCGGAAGCTGTAGCTGCAGCTGCGGAACACCAGGCAGATGCAGCGGCATCAAAGGCCGATAAAGCCAAACATGCGGCAATGGCTGCATCTAAAGCCGCAGCGCGTTGTGAAGAGAAGTGCAACCGGATAATGCAAAAAGCGGTTAGAAAATAGCGTTAGGGTAATGTTGCCTGCGGGTCTTCGGAGTGCAGATTGATAGTCTGCTGAATGGTGAGTGCAGTCTCCATCCGCATAAACTGTGTGGAGAGTTTCTGCACCTCTTTCAATGATCTGCCTTTATTGTAGGCAATGGTCTGGGTGAGTGGCGTAGGCATGCCGGTATGCTGGGTGGCAATCTGCTGCGCCTCTCTTAGGTCTGTTGTTTTTGGTCTGACATCACCATAAGCGGCGATGATGGCCTTAACCAGTGGCGTTAGATTGTTCCCTTCAGCAGTGAATTGCTCACTGAGTGGTGAGTGTGCCTCTATAAATAGATTGTTACCACCCCAGCCTGCTTTATAGGGCTGATTGATGATCTCTACGGGTGTTCCAGTAGGTACCAGGGGAAATAGGGCTTCAATATCCTCTGGGTAAAGCCTGATGCAACCATGGCTGACCCGCATGCCAACCCCCCATGGCTGATTGGTGCCATGCAACAGGTATTGGGGCTGACTAAGTCGCATTGCAAAATGCCCCAGCGGATTGTCGGGGCCGGGGGGGATGAGCGCAGGTAGCATCTCCCCTTTGGCTGCGTGTTCCTTGCGGATTGACTTTGGTACCCGCCAATAGGGGTTGGCCTTCTTCTCAATAATTGTCATCCGGCCTGTGGGTGTGGCCCAGCCTTCACGACCAATACCCAGTGGGTGAGTAATGACTTGGTGCTTCTCTGGCAGATAGTAGTAGAGGCGTAATTCAGCAAGGTTGATGATAATGCCCCTGCGTTGCCCGGGAGGCAGAATAAATTGGGTTGGGACGGTAACGCGTGTTCCTTCACCCGGTATCCAGGGGTCAATGCCTGGATTGGCAGCGATGATCTCCTCGTAACCCAGATCGTATTTCCGGGCAATGTCTAAGAGGGTATCTGCATACCGGGCAGAGACATATTGAACCCTGCCAATGAGATCCTGGTTGGGTGGTGGTAGTGGGAAACTGGCTGCATAATTTAATCCAGCACATAGGGTCAGAATGGCTGTAGCCATAACCAAAATGCTGGTTTTTTTATGCCACTTCATGGGGTACGCTGCTCTATTCTGAAGACATGTTAATTGTTACACACCTCTGGCAGGTTTGCCTGATATTGAGATTTTTGTATGTGTAGGGCTGACTTCTCACGATCTGTACTGAGCTGGTTTGGCTGCCATGGGCGAAAAAACCTGCCTTGGCAGCAACAGCAAGCACCCTATCCCATCTGGGTCTCTGAAATCATGCTGCAGCAGACCCAGGTTGCAACCGTCATCCCCTATTTTGAGCGGTTTATGCAGCGCTTTCCTGATATTGAGAACTTGGCTAATGCCACAGTTGATGAGGTGCTCCATCACTGGTCAGGGTTAGGATACTACGCGCGGGCACGAAATTTACATCGGGCAGCCCAACTGATACGTGATCAATATGCAGGTAACTTCCCGCTGGTTTTTAATCAGGTTCTGGCGCTACCGGGCATTGGGCGTTCAACGGCTGGAGCAATACTCTCATTAGGGGCGGGACAGCAGTATGCCATACTCGATGGCAATGTTAAGCGGGTGATGGCACGCTGTTTTGCCATAGCAGGCTGGCCAGGGCATTCACATGTGCAAAAACAGCTGTGGCAACTTGCTGAGCATTACACCCCTGATGAGCATGTGGCTGATTATAATCAGGCTATGATGGATCTGGGATCATTGGTCTGTACCCGAAAGAGACCGCAGTGCCAGAAATGTCCGTTGGGAAAGATATGCCAGGCCCATACCCAGGGGGATGAAATGGCCTTTCCAACCCCCAAGCCACGTAAAACAGTCCCGCTACGCTCTACATGTATGCTGATTTTAAAAAACGGGATGGGTGAGATTATGTTGGAACAGCGTCCTCCCAGTGGCATATGGGGTGGGCTATGGTCATTGCCTGAATGTCCGTCAGAGGGCCAGGTAGAGCAGTGGTGCAGGGATAATCTTGGCGTGTCTGCTCAGCTGATATCAAGCTGGCCAGTTAGGCGTCATACCTTTTCCCACTTTCATTTGGATATTACTCCGCTAGAGATCCAGATAGTGCAAAGGGATGTGGTGATGGAAGCAGGCCGCCGACTCTGGTATAACCCTGCACAACCTGACGTATGCGGCCTGGCTGCCCCGGTAGCGCGTCTGATTAAAGAGTTTCAAGCAAAATCATGAGGAGAGGGCCATGAGCCGGATGGTAAATTGTGTAAAGTTGAATCGTGAAGCTGAAGGCCTTGACCGCCCCCCTTACCCTGGTGAACTGGGTCAGCGCATCTTTGACAATGTTTCAAAAGAGGGCTGGCAGCTGTGGATGGTACAGCAGACCAAAATAATCAATGAGCACCGCATCAACCCAACAGACCCCAAAGCCCGCAAGTTTGTTGAAGACCAGATGGAGCAGTTTTTCTTTGGCACAGGCAACGCATTGCCTGTTGGGTGATATTTTTTGAAATTGGCGTGTTTGCCTACTTGACGTAGACGCGTCATGCCGGTCTAATACGCCCTTCTTTTGGCCAGGTAGCTCAGTCGGTAGAGCAGGGGACTGAAAATCCCCGTGTCGGCAGTTCGATTCTGTCCCTGGCCACCATATAAAACCAAGTAAAGCAGATGCTTACGAAGCCCGCTAATCAGCGGGTTTTTCATTATGGCGCACTGGTAGCGCAATTGATAATAACGAACCACCATAAAGGCAGCATATTTCTATGCTGCCTTAATCTATACTAATTCAGATTAGATCTGACAGGAAGTGCCAGTACACCAAGTTCTAGAAACAACCCTGATACACCATTCAGGTTAATTACCCAAATGGCAGCAGTCCAGCGAATCCGGTCATTCATCCACTGTCGCCGAATTGCTGCTTTCGGCTAAGAGCGGATATTAAAAAACTTGATAGAAAAGACACCAAATTTGCAGGGTGGATCCTATCTGCCATTAATAAGCCTCAATAAACCGGCTATCATGGATGTCAATATATGTATTGTGCCAGCCATTTTATGGTATGAGTGGATGGGGCATTATTCATAATCTTGAATTTTTTAAAGTAGTGCAGGTAGTACATTGCTAAGATGTATTCCCAGGAAAATATGTTAACTCTCTTCGGCATTCTAGAAAGAGCATTATGAATACGCTCAAGCTGGTTTGCTTTTTGCTGTTCCTTGCAATTCTCCCTATGCCTTCCTTTGGTCTTATAATGCCTCCTATGGGCGGAAAACCAGACTCTGCCAAAGAGTGCGCTATCTGTCATCTTCCCTGGCTTAATGAGGTTAAGAATGAGACGGGGGATTTGCTTTTAGGTTCCTTTGAGCGCCGGTATGTCACTGAAATGATGTGCTATAGCTGTCACGATGGGTCCACTACAGACTCTCGCTTCAGTGTTTGGGAAACACTTGGGCACAGGAGTGGAATCAAGCCCACAACTGCGGTTTCGATTCCCGATGACTTTCTGCTGGATTCTGAGGGTGCACTGACATGTGCTACCTGCCACTCAGCCCATAGAGTAGATAGTGAAAAAGATATAGGCATTACCATCTTTATGCGTGAGCGCAATATTGACTCTTCGTTATGTATGATATGTCATCCAAATGAAGATGGTGGTCCACAGCAAGGAAAACACGTTATAGGCATATAGCTTGAGGAAGTTCCCGACGCAATAATAAAAGCCGGTGGAAAGATGGGAACAAATAATACGATTATTTGTGAGACGTGCCATGCATCTCACGGGAGTGTCAATGAATACTCCCTAGTGCTACCCAGCAGTGAGACCGATATTGCCAGTTCAACACTCTGTGAAGCCTGTCATACAGATTCACCAAGCCTTGCAACTGAGCAAGCCTTGAAACGTCATTCACATCCAGTCAATGCGACCTTGCCCGATGACGCTGCTCTGCCAGATATGTGGGATAACGGAGAAAGCCCACGCCTTGGTAAGGATAAAAGTGTTAATTGTCGAGCCTGTCATTCTCCTCACAATGGAATAAAAAACAACCATCTCTTGGTATCGAAAGATAGTGGTGATGGCCTCTGTGTTACCTGTCACAGCTCAAAAAAACACATTTATAAAAGCAAGCATGACATCGCCCGATATTACCCAGATAACAAAAATATTGCTGGTGAAAAGGCATCGGAGAAAGGCACCTGCCGTGCCTGCCATTTCATGCATAGAGGATCTGGGCCCAAGATGTGGGCGCGTGAGATGACCACCCCAGGCATGGCCCAAATCTGTGGTAGTTGTCATGCAGAGGGAAAGATTGCCAAAGATGCGCTCACAGGTAAATTTAGCCACCCGGTGAATATAAAGCAAAGAGAGGGGCAGGATGCAGGCCTACTGCCGCTGTTTACAGATCGAGGGAAAAAGGACCCACAGGGTAAAGTGGTTTGTGCTTCCTGTCATGATGTCCATAACTGGGAAGCAGCAACAGATAAATCGCCATAGCAATGGGATACAGAAGGCACACGATACACGAGCTTTTTGAGAGTGCCCTATGATGATTGGGCAATGCTATGCGCCAATTGTCACGAGGAAAATACACTGATTGTTGGAACTGACCATGATTTGCAAGCAATGGTCCCAGCTGAGCAGAATATAAACCAAGAAACTACTGAGCAAGCTGGTGTTTGTAGCACCTGCCATCTGGTGCACAATGCTAAGGTAAAAGGACTCTGGGCAAGAGAGACGGGGGCAAGTGATAACCAGAATGAAGCGTTCTGTAAAAGCTGTCATGCGAAACGCAAAGTTGCATCTAATAAAGTATTATATGGGCCAAGCCATCCTATGGGAAAAAGGATAGCTGATGCACGTGCGACATTAAAAAATGAGGTCTATCGCTTTTATGATAGGGTTCTTGATGGAGAAGCTTCTCAGACAGAACTGCCCCTGTTCTCTAAGAAAGGAAATAGATCCATTAATGGCGTTATTGCCTGCTCGACTTGCCATAATGTGCACCGCTGGAATCCTGTGCGAAGAATTGCTGGCGGTGGGCAAAATATCGAGGGAGATGGTGGCAGCAGCTTCTTGCGAAAAGCAACTCTTACTGACTCAGGACTTTGCGCTATCTGTCATACTCAAAAGGCCTTGGTAGTAAATACGGGCCATGACCTATCTATTACAGCGCCCCAGGAACGAAATATCCTAGGAAAAAATGTTGCGCAAAGTGGTGTATGTAGCGCCTGCCATATTGCCCATGGCGCCCGTGAAGATAGTTACCTACTCTGGGCTCGGCATCCTAATGATGATAATGACTTACGACAAGAGCAATTGTGTCTTAGTTGCCATGCCATAGGAACAGATGTAGCAAGCAAGACCGTTAAACACTACTCGCATCCAGAGGATGCCCCTGTTGTTCAATTAGTACGCCCGGGGCAGCCAGACTATGCGCCTGTATATGATAAGGAGGGGCGTAAGGTTAGGGAACCTCTGAATAATTACCTTTAATATTCACCAATCGATTGATATAGATGTTACTGATAATCATTACAGTTTAATTTGCCCGTATAAGTCCGGTTTTTAGGCATTTTTTCATTTAAAAAGGCCTTTTCTGGCCTT
>JAJRZI010000024.1 GCA_024275295.1 Gammaproteobacteria bacterium
CACCAGGCGAAGGTGATATCGCTTTCCTGGTTTGGGGTTGTTATCGTACTGATTCTTATTGCTTTTTTGACGAAAACCAGTACGGAATTTTCGCGCCAGTGGCTGGTTGCCTGGATTCTATCGGGCTGGGCCTTTCTGTTGCTGTTTCGCTTCACGCTGACCTATGTTCTTCGTGCCATGCGCCGTCGGGGCATGAATCACAAACGTATCGTGGTGGTTGGAGCTGGTGCGCTTGGGCAGAGTGTAGCGAGAGATATCCAGGGGGCGGATTGGACGGGCTTGGAGGTTGTGGCCTTTCTCGATGATTCGGAATCCTTGCAGGAGCATTGGATCAATGGGGTGCAGGTGGCTGGCAAGACGAGCAAGGCCAACTTGTTGATCGAGAAAGAGAAAATAGATGAAATCTGGCTCGCTTTGCCATTGCGCGCAGAGAATAAGGTGAAAGAGATTCTTTACGACCTTCGCCACAGTATGGTGACGGTTCGATTTGTACCGGACATTTTTGGTTTCCGTCTGCTCAATCATTCGGTGATGGATGTGGCGGGGATGGCGGTTCTGGATCTGACGGCAAGCCCCATGGTGGGTCTGAATCGTGCCATCAAGGCGATTGAAGACCGGGTACTGGCGCTGTTTATCCTTGTGCTGATCAGCCCTGTGCTGGCAGCAATCGCGGTGGGTGTGAAGCTCAGTTCGCCGGGGCCTGTTCTCTTCAAGCAAAAGAGACATGGCTGGGACGGCAAGCTTATCAAGGTCTACAAGTTCCGATCGATGATGGTTCATTGTGAGGATGATGGCAAAGTCACCCAAGCCAAAAAGTGTGATTACCGGATCACGAAGTTTGGCGCCTTTCTAAGACGTACCAGCCTGGATGAGTTGCCCCAGTTTTTCAACGTCCTGCAGGGGTGTATGTCCATCGTCGGGCCGCGCCCCCATGCTATTGCTCATAACGAGCAGTATAAGGAGCAGATCGAGGCCTATATGTTGCGGCACAAGGTCAAGCCGGGGATTACCGGTTGGGCGCAGGTGAATGGGCTGCGCGGCGAGACGGATACGCTGGACAAGATGAAGAAGCGGGTGGAGTACGACCTGTACTACATCGAGCACTGGTCTTTGTGGTTTGATATGAAGATTATTGTGCGTACCTTGTTTACGGGGTTTGTGAACAAGAATGCCTATTAGGTCAAGGGCTGAGGGAAAAGACCGGGCTGAGGACTAAGTGGTAGGTCAAGGATAAAAATGCGTTGCGTGGCTGGTGTACAGTGGTTGATGGTCTAAATTGGATACTATGGAATTAGAGGGGGTATAGCTATGAAGCCTTCAATCGCCCTTGAGCAACATAGAGATGCCATTCGGCAGATTGTTGCACGTCATCATGCTGAGAACGCTAGGGTCTTTGGCTCCGTCTTGAGGGGAATGGACCGGGATGATAGTGACCTGGATTTGCTGGTAGACCCTACCCCTGATACGACACTATTTGATATTGGTGCAATTCGCCATGAGCTGCTTCAATTGCTTGGCGTGCCAGTTGATGTGCTGACCCCAAAGGCACTGCCAGAAAATTACCGAGCGGCCATACTTGAGGAGGCGATGCCGGTATGAGTCGTGATAAGCGGCGGTTGGTTGATTACCTGGGCCACATTCTGCAAGCCATTGAGCGCATTGGCCGTTACACCGAAGACATGGGTGAGACTGCATTCCTGGTGAATGAAATGGCTCAGGATGCCGTAGTTCGTAACTTTGAGATCATTGGGGAGGCTAGCCACAACATCGAAAACCATTTCCCCGAGTTTTCCTCATCCCACCCAGAGCTACCTTTGGCTTTTGCCTATCAGATGCGCAACGCTGTGGCGCATGGGTATTTCAAGGTTGATCTGGAAGTGGTCTGGAATACCATCGAGAAGGACTTGCCTCAATTGGAAGCGCAGGTGGCTGAAGTGCTTGCTTCCTTAGGACAGGACTGAGGACTGAGGGAAAAGACAGGACTAAGGACTAAGTGCTGAGGACTAAGTGGAAGGTCAAAGGCAAAGAAGGGCAATAACAGGACTGAGTGCTCAAAGACATGCCGCGGGAACGGAGAGGATGCGTTCATCCAGCATTCTGGGTTTTTCTTCGTTGTTGATAATGAGCCCGTAGGGGCAGTCGTGTGTCTTGATGAATTCATTCAGGCTCCTGAGGGATCGTTTATCGGCTTTCTGGGTATATTTGATTTCTACCGGGAGGAGTCCAAAGTCACCTTCCAGGATGAGGTCAATCTCCGCACCACCTCGCGTTCGGTAGTGGTAGGCTTGGTAGGGGATGCCCATTTGGTCCAGGTTGCGCAACAGGTTTTCGATGATCATGCCTTCCCATGAGTGTCCTAGCTGTGGGTGGGTTGCCAGCATTGACCCTTCGTTTAAATGCAGCAGTCGATGCAGAAGTCCGCTATCTCGCAGATAACCTTTGGGGTGCTTTACCAGTTGCTTGTGCTTTGACTGGCTCCAGGCGGGGAGATGTCGCCAAATGAAGGTGTGGTGGGCGATATGCAGATAGTCTCGGGCGGTTGGCTGACTTACGCCAAGCGTGCGCGCGATATCGGCATAGTTGAGAATGCTGCCGGATAGATGGCTGAGCATCTGGATCAGTTGTCGATACCTGTCTTGGTTGAGGTTGGGAAACAGTGGGGCGATGTCCTGATACATATAGGTATCCAGGTAATGACGGTGCCAAAGCTGCCGGAAGCTATCATCATTGCTTAGCCAAGGCTCCGGGTATCCTCCCTGGAACCAGTATGACTGGATCTGGGCCAGTGTTAGTCGTGGCTTCACTGTTGCTAGTAGTTCCGTGGGTTTGCTGCGTTGAGCGATCAGTGAATATATTGGGGCCGGGGGGAGTTGCCATGCCTCGGCCAGTGAAAAGGGGCTCAGCTTGATGGTGGCTATTCGTCCCGCGAGGCTTTCAGAGAGGTTGCGGATCAGTTCGGGTGAGCTGGAACCGGTGAGAACGAACCGGCCCTTTTGCGACCGCTTGCGGTCAATGGCGACCCGCAGGGCGGGGAACAGTTCAGGGGCTCGCTGGGCTTCATCGATGGTGATTTTTTCCGGGTGCAGGCGAAAGAAGAGATCCGTGTCGGCCAGTATTTGTTGGCGATCTGTACCGTTTTCCATGTCAAAGTGTTGCCAATCCCCCGGTAGTTTATTGAGCAGGGTGGTTTTACCGCATTGCCGCACGCCTGTGATGGCCACGCAGGGAAAGTGGCTGAGTAAGGTGTGGAGGTGTGATTCTATGTTGCGGGCTATCATACCTGTAAATATTAAAGGCGGTCCTTGAAAAATGCAAGCAAATTGCTGAGGGGCCGGCCTGTGGCCGGAAGTGCTGAGGACTAAGTGGAAGGTCAGGGGAAAAGACAGGTATTAAGTAGGCAACTATGAGTGAATCTTTTTATAGTAAGAGGTTTGAAAAGAATGTTTGGCTGACAAACCATGCCATCGAATCGATGGCTAAAAGAAGAATCACCTTGTTTGAGGTGAAAAAGTTAATAGAAACAGGAGAGTACAGGGTATTGCAGGGTTCGCATGGATGGGTTTATGGTGATTTTTCTCAACGTGAGGATAACCTGGTGTGCGCTGCAGTTGTCAATGAGAAGGCTATAATCATTAAAACTGTTATGGTTCAATGGCAGGTGAGGTGAAGACCATGAAGATCGTTTATTACGAGGATGACGATACACTGTTTATTGAGTTTCAAAAGGGGCACATTGTTCGTGATGAGTCGTTGAGCTGGAATATCAACATTGGGTATACGAAAGATGGGATAGGTGAGATCACGATACTCGAAGCACAAAAGAATGGTCTTTATCCTCTTCAAATAGAAAAAGTTCTAGGCGATGTTGCTTAGGGGGTGGGAAGACAGGACGGAAAAGACAGGACTAAGGACTAAGTTGAAGGGCAAGGTCAAGGACGAAGGGTAAGGACGAAGGTCAAGGGCAAAAGTCTAAGTGGTTGTGGTGCTTGTATTGAGCATTTTTGATGCTATGCTTAGCTTAGTCTAGCTAAGCGGTGTTATTGAAATGACAAAGCAAGTCAATATGCATGAAGCCAAAACAAACCTTTCCAAACTTGGCGAGTTGGTGCGCCAAGGGGAGACGGTTGTGATTGCCAAAGCTGGCAAGCCATATATGGACCTGGTACCGCATAAGGCGGTGAAGGGGGTGCGAAAGCCAGGTCGTTTAGCCGGAAAAATAAAAATCGCGCCGGATTTCGACGAAACTCCCGAAGAGGTGATATCGGCATTTGAGGGTGGTTGTGCGTAGACTGCTGCTGGATACTCATACTTTTCTCTGGTGGTTAGCCGATGATCCTAGATTGGGTAGTGCTGCTAGAGACATCATTGCCGATGTTTGTCAACATAGTTGTCGCTTCAACTTACGCAGCCTGATTTAAGTCAGACTGTTCTTTCTCTGGGTTCAACCAGACCTGCTCTGGCAGCTCCCAATTCCTAGTCTCTCCACTCCAGCGGTTTGGGTGACGAGCC
>JAJRZI010000025.1 GCA_024275295.1 Gammaproteobacteria bacterium
CCGGCTCTAGAGTGGCTTATGCCCGTTCAATACCAGAGCTAGGGAAAGATTTACTACACATTCAGCCTACACTGCTTATCTCTGTGCCACGTATATTTGAACGTGTCTACGGAAAGATCTCAGCCAAATTGGAAAGGGATTAACCCATTAAGCGCAAGCTGTTTAATATGGCCATCTCTACCGGTTGGAGAAAATTTGAATATGAGCAGAAACGCTCACCCTGGTCATTCCATCTTCTTCTTTGGCCACTGCTTGATAAATTGGTAGCCAGTAAAGTGAAGGCAAAACTGGGAGGCAAATTACGTTTTGCTGTAAGTGGTGGCGCTGCACTTTCACCAAAGATTGCAAAGCTTTTTATAGGTCTGGGCATCCCCATTCAACAAGGTTATGGGCTGACAGAAACAAGTCCGGTGATTGCTGGCAACCAGGTGGAAGATAATATTCCAGCAAGTATTGGCACCCCGCTTCCCGGCATCGAGGTGAAAATCGGTAAGGATGATGAACTGCTCTCCCGTAGCCCGTGCGTCATGATGGGATACTGGGATAACAAAGAGGCAACACAAAAGATTATTGAACCGGATGGCTGGCTGCATACCGGTGATAAAGCAAGAATAGATAAAAATGGTCACATCTTTATTACAGGTAGACTAAAAGAAATTATCGTACTGACGACAGGTGAGAAAGTACCCCCTGCAGATATGGAAATGGCAATTGCACTTGATAGCCTGTTTGAACAGGTCATGGTAATTGGTGAAGGAAAACCATCTCTTGGCGCATTGGTCTGTCTTGAAAAAGATCAATTTGCAAGTCTGCTGCAGTCATTAGGACTTGATCAAAATGACAAAGAGATTCTACAGAATAAAACCTTACTGTCAGTTCTTGTAAACCGCATTCAAAAACAGATACACAGCTTTCCTGGCTATGCCCAGATCCATCATGTAGGTATTGTGCCTGATCCCTGGACTGTTGAAGAGGGTTTAATTACACCCACTCTTAAGATAAAACGTAATGTTATTTTGAACAAATACAGTGCACTTGTTAGCGCACTCTATTCAGAGCGCTAATGCTGTAGAGATGAACAGATGAACACCAAGCTTTCTTCTGGATATATCTGATTGTTGGGACGTTGTAACCACCTCCATGGCGATCAACGTGGAGATAATCAGTTGGGTGTGTATATGCACCCAACTGATCTTTCTAGGCTAATTACAGGCTAACAAAAACATTCAGACTCGTGGTCACATCATAAGTGGTACCCGATCCACCAGATCTGGCAACATCACCAGAGGTTGCATTCCCGTCATCCACTTCATCATCCAGACGTTGAGCCACTTCACCTGGAACACCCTGCATTAGAATCTTCAATTCATTCCTGCCGTTTGCCCAATTTCCAGTGGCTATTGAGCTGATAAACCCTCCATAGGTATGGGTACGACGTGCAGTTGGGCCAGTTGCACTGGCATCACCACCAATCAGGCCGGCAAGGATAAGATGCTGCCATACAATACAGGCCTCTTCATTATTAGCACTACAATACCCTCCCCCCACTGAGCCATCACCATTACCATTCTGAATCGTCACACCTGATGGGGCTGTGAGCTTTGTAGATGCCTGGGCGAAATCTCCCGGCAGTGCTTTATAGCGATCCTGGAATGAATATACAGCTGCTCGGTATGAGTCAATCTGCTGTTTATAATTCTTGTATTTGGTGTTTTCAATCATCTGCTGCCCTTTCAGCACACCACCTAGCAGAAGGCCAACAATCACCAGCACTATAGCAATTTCAACCAGAGTAAAACCTGCATTTCTATTTCTTAAATTCATTTGATCAGCCTCATTGATCAGACTGTTATCCAAAGTAGTTTCTACTGTATTAATTCACACTACAACCATAGCAGTCTTGCATGTATATAATGTTGTCATACACTCTATCGGCATGGCAGGACGGCACTTTAATAAAAGTATTGTTCATGTCAGAATCAGACAGTTGTTTTGTGGGAAATAAGCGTGATTTGGTAAAGATTATGGCCACTTGCCAGCGGCGACCACACGGTTTAACAGCGTGTTTTTGGATACCCAGATGAGGATATCATCGAAGGTGCCGGTGTGAACATCCTGCACGTAAGTAATGTTTGGTGCACCGGGATTGACGCAGATAGGACTGTTAACAACGCCGTTGGCATCATTTTCACCATTGGGCAATCCATCACCGCCACAAGAGAAAATAATAGCTATGGGTGTAGCTGTGAGTGCTGCACCAGCGGTATCGGTTACCGTCAGACCGTCAGCCGGGTTTGGAGGATCCGGAATAGCGGTAGAGAAATTGCTATCAATACGGTAGCGGATGCGATGACCCCAGGCATCCTCTCGCCCCACATCCAGGGTGGCCCAGGGCACATCGCCTTCCGATCATGGATTGGGGCAAGGCGTATCCTCTAAACCATCACCATTCGTATCAGGACAGGGGAGGCGCACATTGGCAACAGCATAGCCAAGCAATGCATCACTAATCTGCTTGAGGGTATTTGAGGTCTCTTTACGCCGGTCATTGTCAATCTGAGTGGATAAAGGCGCTAGCACACCACCGAGCAGCAGGCCAATGATGAGTAGCACAACCGCCATCTCAATGAGTGTAAAACCATTACTGCGCATCTGGATCAGCCGGTTTGCGGTATACATATTGCACCATTCAGATTAGAAGACCTGGTCATTAAACGCCGCTGACACGGGCTGATTCTCAAAATTCGCATCACCATCGGCATTATCACCCTCCAGGTAATTATTGAGATTGCCTTTATCTAAATCGGTAGTGCGCTGCTGCCCTACACCCGCCAATGCCTTGCCTGCCAGCATAATCACAAAAGGTTGGCTTCCTGTGCCATCCAGGATTAGACAAGCGGGGCAAGTGGCTCCACTACCTGGCTGATAACCTGTGGCAACCTCATAGAAAATCAATTCTCTCCAATTTACCCAGTAAGGCAATGAGGTAAGGCAATTCCAGGTTGGCTGCATAGCGGCATCAGGTGAACCGGGTGTGGCATCAATATTCAGGGCCTCAGGGATACGCCCAAAATTGCGACCAAAGTCACCCGTATACTCTGGAGCAGCGCTGCCATCAAGTTGTGCAGCCCAGGGATATTTTCCACCTGATACGCCAGCATAGGCAGCCAGGCATAGACGCACACGTCGCACTATTACCCGTTCCACTTGATTGAGTAGTTCATCAATAGTGATATAGATTAGTCGGTCATTGAAACTACTGTTTGGCTGAGCGGCAATGAAGTCCAGATCTAAATCTGAGTTGCTATAGGTTGCAGCTACCGCAATAGCACTATCCAGATAATTGCCTATAGCGGGTGCGGCACCAGCACGGCTCTGCCCGCCAAGTGGTTTTCCTGGCGCAATGATAACAGCAGCCACTTTATCTGACAGTACGGCGCCTGAGCCATCTCGTACTGTGATCCAATTATTGGGTTTATCACGCAGCTCTGAATTGATCACCGGATAGCTGCCATCATAGATAAGATTGCTGCTGACGGAGTACCACAATGGTTCACTGTAGCCATCCAATGGCTCCACACCCAGCCCAGCTCTGGGATCAGTGCATGGGTAAGCAAGCCCTGGCAAGCGGCCAGTTAAATGTGAAAGATTCACAGGAGATGGACACTCACTGTTGCCGTCATAGTTGGCATCACTGTTTTGATCGGGGAACGGTAACAACCCAGGTCGCTGTGGATGGCTGGCCGCCCAACCGATCAGTGCAGCCTTGGCATCAGCCAACGCCAACATAGTGCGCTGATCGCGGGCCAAAGATCCAGAGAAACGATTAAGCTGCGTTACCAGCAGCGTAGCGGCACCCAAGACCATAATAGTAAGCAGCACCATGAGTGCTACACCATGTTGCTTTTTAATTACAGGTCTCATCAGTTATTCAACCAAAATCAGGCTCCGCCACCTGTTTCCGGCGCAGTCTCTTGATCTTCTACCCCAGATCTCCTGTTCTCTTTTTGAGATACTCCTGGCCTGATCGTCGTGGAAACCCCCTCCAATACTTGACCTGTGCCGGGTATCCATATTTGTCCTGGTTTCATTTGGGCCGATTCACTATAGCCCTTGACCGTTACCTCATAGCTGACATCTGGTTTTTTATGGATTTGGATACCACTTTGGCCTCTGTATTTTTCAGTTTGATCCCCGTTAATCCAGATGATCTCTTTACCAGCACTACTGCGTACAACACCATTAAAAGTCACCGGCTCATGCAGTGGCGTCAGTATGCCAACAGGCTTCTCTGAGGTCTCTTCTTGAGCAATATGTTTTATTATCCCTTTTCGTAAATTATCAAGTCTGGCTCGTTCAGCAGGTGTGCTGAACAATCGCCCAATTTCATCTGCACCCACCTGTTTGGCCAATGGGAAATTAGCCCATAATATCAGCAGTACCGCAAAATATTGGCGAGAGGTCATATTGGATCTTCTACCATTTCAACAACCTCAGTTGGAGGTTGGATAGTGAACCACAGCAGCTGGCAGTTGGCATTTAGATTGGCCTGTTTTGGGGTATATTTAAACTGCCCCCTGGCCCGTTGTATATTGCAACGCTTGACATGAAAGGTATCTGGCACATTTTGGCTGAGTTCACTCAGCAAGTGGGGTAGATCCCCCTCATGCAGCAATCCTAGATTCAGTTCCATCCTGCTGGCATTAACTACTAGCCCACTGGCATTCTCCGTATAAGTAGCAACAAACTGTTCCTGGGCAGCAATCCGGTAACGCATTGAGGGTAACTTCATCCGCTTGGCAGCTGCCTGCAATGTATCAATCCAATTGATCCGCTGCTCATCCCCGACCATACCACTCTGTTCCAGCTGAAGGTATGGTTCAAGGTACCGATCAATCAATATCCTGTCATTCTGAATAGTCCTGAGCTTTGACCTCAATGTATTACGATTTATGGTCTCTGCTGCATACTCTCGTTCAGCATTGGTAGCATAGAGAAAGCTGGCAATAAGAGGCCCTGTACTTAATAGCAGCGCAACAGCCAGGACTATTAATGCAGTCCGCATATAGGGCCAGTCAATATCAAACCGAGTCATGATCAACCTTCATGACAGCTTTAATTTCAAACAGTGCCTTGGTTGTGCCGCTATCCTGTTTGGATTCACCGTCAAGTACAGCATTGGAATCCACATTCACGGGCATGGCCAATGCCTCAACTGCAACAAAGGCACGATCCTGATGCAATGTTTTGATAAAATCCTCTACCAGTTGGAAGGTCGCATGGTAGTCGGCGCCACTGGGTTCCAGTCGCCCTTTGATTGTGGCGATATGATAAAGAGGTGTGGTGCTCTCCAGCATGCCATCTGCTGTAGACCCCGAGCCCTCGGATGTGGCTGGGGCATCATCCGCCATATCGTCCATATTATCGGGTTGAAATTGAGCAGTCTCCATACCATCTTGAGTTGTATCTTTTGCATCAGGCCGGTCAGCCGATCGCCATAGGATCTCATCCAGCTGAATCTGTGGGTTTACTGCTAATCCCTTACTCAGTGCAACCAATAGAGCGCGAGGACCTGTTTTTCGCCGCTTCAGTTCTTTGCTGATCTCAACTGCAGAGTGCATGGCTTGTGGGCTTACAGGCACTCCCGGCATCTTCTTTAATGCCTGTTCATAACGTTTCTGTAACTGCTTTGTTTGTTGGGCAGCAGCAACACCCTCTTTCTTCAGGTTGTCAGCATCAAGCATATTATTGGCACTCCAGACAACACTGCCAAGCACCAAAGATACACTTGCTGCCATCAGGACTGAACGTGCCTGATGCATATAAAAATAGCGCCGATCAACCGGGCGGGCATAATTGACATTCGATTCCCGTCCATGAACCAGATTCAGAAAGAGGTGCTCGCTCTGGTTTGCCGCTATATCGCCTTTCAGGTGTAGCCTGTGCAAAGCATCATTGGCATCAATGAAGTGATAATGGGTTAACTCTGTGCTTACACAACCTGCTTTGAGATATTCCAGCTGATCTCCTTGACTAAGAACACAAATATCAAGTACGCCCCCATGAGGAAGAAGCTGTTGATGATTCAGATAACGCTGGGTTTTTTGTACTTCACCCAATAGAAACTGTAACCACTCTTCAGCATTTTCTGTCGTCTTTGATGATAGGCGGCTGGCCTTGAGATCGTGACCACTAAAGAAGGTCTGCCGCAATAGGTTTCTACGCTGCTGTGATATCAACAATGTATTGGCATTATTGATATTCAACATTTTAATCAAACGATGGCTGACCAGGGGGAGTGAATAGATGCCAGTGATTGGCACCTTGTTCTTGACCATGCTGGAAAACCAAAACTCTACAGCATCCGGGTTGGTCAATGCTGAATACAACACCCTGGAATCACGCCGCCCAAACTTCTCGCGGCCCTGCAATTGTGCAGTGCAATAGGGCGTGGCTCTGAACAGGTGCTTCATCTTGCGTTTCAGTAAAGCCTGGCGATCACGCCTGCTCACATGCGGTATCGTTTCGTTGCGGTACTCTTCCTCAATCAGATCCATTAACAGGCAACTAACAATATCCGACTGCCAGGTCAGGTAGGTATTAAATGCTTCCAAACTATCTGGGGAGGTATGAAAACAGATCTCCTCTTGCCAGATATTGCCACGCCTCATAAATATAGTGAGGTCATTGGGCGTTATATAAAAGGCGCGTTTTGCAGCCATATCAAACTGTCATTCTGCTGATAATGTCATAGATTGGACCCAGTACTGACATCATGACCCAACCAAGAATCAGCCCAAGTACCACAGTCATTGCGGGTTCGATCATAGACTGGAGCTTGTCTACAGAATCCTTAACATCCCGGTTGTAGAAATAGCTGATATTTAACAGGGCTTCATCCAGGCCACCAGTGCGTTCACCCACCTTAAACATACGCAGTACCAATGGAGGGAAGATACCTGCCTTTTCAAAGCTTTCACTGATGGTATTGCCATCCTCGATCTGCTGCCCCACCTCTTTCAGGGCTTTGGTAATCACCCGGTTGCCAGTTATGTTTTCACTGATCTGTATACAGGAAAGCACGGTAACACCCGATGAATAGAGCAAGGCAAAGTAGTTGGCAAAACGGCCGAGGATAATTTTTTTCAGGATGGGGCCGACCACCCAAAGCCGTAGCTTTATGCTATCAAGCATGTAACGCACACCAGGTCTTACTCGGGCCAAATAGTTGAGTAGGGTAACGCTGACTACCGGAATACCCAGGATCAGGTACCAATAGTTGACAAAAATGTCAGAAACAAAAATCAATGCCTGGGTATGCATGGGAATCTCCTCCCCCATGCTCTGGATGAAGGAGACCATCTGTGGTACGAGGTAGATCATGAGAAAAAAGAGCACACCAAGCACTACCACCCCCACAAAAGCCGGGTACATCAACACTTTTTTGGTTTGGGCTGCCAGCTCATCCTGCCACTTGAGTGATTCGGTCAGATCCTTCAGAACGACGCTCAGCTCACCACTGTACTCCCCTGCCCGCACCAGGCTGATAAATATCTCATCAAATACACGTGGAAACTCCTCCATTGCCTGGGAGAGCGTCTTTCCTCCCTCAATGGAAGAGGTAAGTGCCGAGAGAACCTCACGGAACCGGGGATTATCCAGGCTGTCACGTAGATCCTTCAGTGACTCCAGAATAGGAACACCCACCCGCGTCATCTGCTCCATATGGATACAAAAGTTAATCAAATCCGGGCGGGTAATCTTATGTCCACCAAAAGAGGTGCTGCTGGAACGGGCCTCATTACATGAGATCAGCTCCAAACCCATGTGGTCCAGGCGGGCCTCCAAGTCAGCCACATTACTGGCCACAATACGCCCACGCGCCATTTTGCCAGCAGAGTCAATCCCTTTGTATTTATAGATTGCCATCAATCTGTACTCTTCATGAGAGCTTCGCCACCCGATCTGTAAGGTCAACCACCCGGGAGACCTCATCAAGACTGGTCGTTCCCTTCAGGACATAGCGGATGCCATCCTCCGCCAGCGATTGAAAATCCTTGCTCAAAGACATCTCATGCAGTTCCCGCATAGTGGCATGGCGGGCAATCAGCTCATCCATGTCCCGATCCATGCGCAACACCTCAATCAGGGCCATGCGCCCTTTGTAGCCATGGTGGCTGCATTTGGGGCAACCTTTGGAATGGTAGATGATTGCAGACCCATGATCTGCATCCAGCCCCATCAACTGGCGTTCCACATCATTGGCTTCAGCTGGTTCCTTGCAATGCAGACAGAGGCGTCGCACCAACCGCTGGGCTATTATGCCTATGATATTTCCAGACATGACATCTGGCTTGACACCAATATTGAGCAGGCGTGGAATTGATCCCAATGCAGAATTGGTATGCAGGGTAGTAAAGACCTGGTGCCCTGTCATGGCCGCCCGGAACGCCATCTCTGCTGTATCCTCATCACGTATCTCGCCTACCAGGATAATGTCTGGATCCTGCCTCATCATAGAGCGGATACCATTGGCAAAATCCAGTTTGACGGCCTCATTGACGGCACTCTGGCGAATCATGGCCATGGGATACTCCACCGGATCTTCCAAGGTCATGATGTTGACTGATTCATCATTCAGGTAATTGAGCATGGAGTAGAGCGTGGTGGTCTTGCCGCTGCCGGTAGGGCCGGTAACCATGATGATCCCTTCCGGCCGCGCCATCATAAGCTTAAGCATGGAGAGGGCGCTGTCGGTCATATCCAGCTGTTCAAGCGGGACAATACCTTTCTCACGATCCAGCACACGCAGGACAATATTTTCACCATGGGTCGTGGGCTGCGATGCCACACGAAAATCCACCGCTCGTCCGGCCAGGGTAAGTGAGATACGACCATCCTGCGGTGCCCGTGTCTCGGCAATATCCATGCCTGCCATTACCTTCAGACGTACCGAAATACCCGACCAGTACTTCTTATGCAGAGGTTGTGTCTTGCGTAGAACCCCATCAATCCGGTAACGAATGCGCAGAAACCCCTCTTCTGGCTCAAAGTGAATATCTGATGCATCCAGTTTCACAGCATCTGACATCAGTACATCCACCAGGCGAACTAACGGCTGGCTGTATTCATCATGCCCTGCCTCCAATGTCTGGTAATCAACCTCTCCTGTATCCAACTCATGGAGAATGCCTTCGATAGACATCTCAAAACCGTAAAACTGGTCAATAGCACTATAGATCTCAGCCTCACCCGCCAGCAGGGGTTTAAGCTCAATACCACCACCAATGAAGGCCGATATCTGATCCAGCGCAACCACATTGAAGGTGTCAGACATAGCGACGGTAATGATCTGCTGATCTTTATCGTAGGTGATAGGCAGCAGGTGATGGCGTCTTGCAATCTCCTGCGGCACCATTTTTATGGCATCGGGGTCAGGTATTACCTTGCTAAGATCAATACTCTCTTGACCCAGCTGGTCACCCAAAGCATCCCGTACCATTGCCTCAGAGATGAATCCAAGCTGAACCAGGGCCTTGCCCAGAGGAAGATTCAGCCTTTTTTGTTCAATCAGTGCAATGCGCAGCTGATCTTGATTGATCAGCCCTTTGTCAATCAGCAGATCGCCGAGCCGCACCGGCTTTTTCGCAGGACTCATGATCTGTTTTTCCTGGCGGCCAATACTTTGATGCGCTTGAGAATAGCGCTGGCATTGAATCCGGTTTGCTGGCTATCAGATGCCTCAAGCGCCTTTCTGTAATATTGCAGTGCTGCATCACTCTGACCCAGATGATCCAGACTTATGGCAAGATTAAACATATAGTCGGTATTGTCTGGATCATAGTGATGAGCCAGGAAGAAGGATTGCTGCGCTTCCGCCCAGCGTGATTGATTTACATACTGGGTTCCCAGTACAAAGTGGAGGTGGGCTGCTTCTGGTTCTGAATCAAGCAACATCTTAATGCTGCTTTCACTTTGCACAGTATCCCTTCCATTCTGCAGCGCAATCAAGCCACTGATGGCCACACTATCGGCAGGATTTATCGTCAGCAAATCCCGATAATAGGCTCGTGCACGCCCTGTATTGCCACTGTGCTGGGCAATTGCCGCCAAACCCAGCAGTGCATCCCGATTACCTGGGGCATGCTTCAGTGTCTCAAGATAACTTTTTTGGGCACCCGCAAAATCTCCTGCCTGATAGGCAGCAAAGGCACGTACAAGCAATTGGTAATGATTGGGGGCTCTCTTTTTCCGGGTAATTTGAATTGATGCTTTCGCTACTGCAGGCTCAGATGCCATGGGTTTAATGTGCTTCTGAGAGTGTGCATCAGGTTCTCTCTTTGGTGCGCGTTCAGTTGTATTGGGCCTGGCCAGGTTCTGCAATACAAGGGGCGAATCGAGTGATGTAACTGCTAAAGCCACTTTCTGAGCTTCTACTACAGCAGAGGCTAACACCTTGGCCTGATCAATTACCGAAGCTGGGGGTGGTGATAATATAGATGACTTGCTCACAACGGGTGCTAAAGCCACAGGAGAATCCTGCTTTTCCAACCCAGCCGAATGCTGTTTTATAGCATCAGGCTGGGAAGCTAAATCTGAAGCACTCTCTGGCTGCTGCGGTTTCTCTTCCAGGGGGTCAAAAACAGATAGCTCTTCCACAGGCAGTGGCGGCTTTACTGGCTCAGACCAGGGCAGTGTAACCATGAAATCACCATCAGGGTTATTCAACATCGTATCAAGATAGATATAACCGCCTCCAAGGATAGACAAAGTGCTAAAGAGCAAAATACCCATAAAGAGCCGCCTGGATTTTGGTGCCGCCTTCATCATTGGGCGGGCACCGGGCGGAGGCCTGATGCCCGCTGGTTTAATATCCAGCTCTATGCCGGCCTTATTGGGCTTTGAGGTGTCATCCTTAGGGCTGTTGACAGAGATTACTGATGCCTTTGTCGGTGCTGGAGGTGTTAGCTCTAGCACGGTTTCAGCCTCCTCCTGTTCTGGCCAGGGCTCCTCTTTTTCAGTTGACTCAAGCTCTGGCAAATCCAGTGTCAGCTCCATCTCCTCAAGCGCCACATCTCCAGCACCCAGCGCCTCTTCGGGGGCATCTGGCATATCAGGTAGCGGCGCTGGCTTCTCTTCCACATAAGCATCATCAGCAGTAATTTAAGCGCTGTCATCAGGGACTCCCTCCAGTTCCACTGCACTGGCTTGTAGCTCATCACCTACCCCACCTGTTGGCTCATCACTGGAGCAGGACGCACTTTTCCTATCAGCATCAGCTTTGGCTTGTTCTACCTTTTTCAAGGCCTCCATCAATAAGCTCATTGTTTACAGTGCCCCACCAGACTGCTGCTTAGGAGGCTTCCCCTGCTCCGCTGCCCAGCTGTCAGCATCAGGTAAATACTCGCTATAGGATTTAAGGTCAAAATTTAGCCCGGCACCCTTAACCACTGTGGGACGTAAAAAGATAATCAATTCTGTTTTGGTGAACTTTTCATTACGGTAGCTAAACAGATCACCAATTCCCGAAACCTCTGAAATACCGGGTACGCCATCCTTGTCTTTACTTATTTTATTTTGCATTAGGCCACCCATAACCACCATCTGGCCATTGGCGACCTGAAGCAGGGACTCCAGCTCCCGTATCTGAATCTCTGGAACCAGGTTATTGAAATCTTTACCTTGCAGTTTGGGAACCGGGTCGGTGGCATAACCTGTAATGCGGGATATGGTGGGGCGGATATTTAAGGTTACATTGTCATCACTGGCAATCTGTGGGGTAACGCTCATCACCAGTCCTACGGGGATGGTATGCAGCTTGGAGGTAAAAATGTCCCGGTCAGAGGTGCCGTTTGTTCCCACAATAGTTTCATGATCCACAGTGAAATAGACCTTCTCGTCCACCACTTTGAGTAGCGCAGTCTGGTTATTCAAGGTCATCACCTTGGGGCTGGAGAGCACCTTGACATTACCGAAGGTCTCCAGCATGCGCAGTGTGGAGCTGATCGTACGTCCTGAAGATTTAGTATGGGTATACTTAAGGGAGAAGACCGGGGGGGTGTCTCGAACAAGATTTGCTCCTATCAAGTTAGAGAAAAGTGACAAGCCGGTTCCTGTAGCCAGGCTTTTCCAGTCCACCCCGGCCTGATAACGATCACTTAGCTCAACCTCTACGATAGTCATCTCAACCAGCACTTGACGCAGCGCACTATTCATAACCTTATCCAGGAACCCCTGAACCTGCTGATGATCACGCTTTGTTGCACGCACAGAAAGAAGCCCGCTCATGGGGTTACTGATAACCAACGGTTTAATCTTACCCTCATCATTCCCTTCCGATGTTGAACTATCAGATGCGCTGATACCCAGTATTGCCTGGATATTGGTCTCTATCATCTCCCAGAAATGGTTATTACCCGCATTTGTCAGCTTGGTTAAAGAGACATTGCCACCCTTAGAATTGCTACCGCTGCCACCGCTATTTTCGCCAACACTACCTCCGGTAGTAGCGATTTGGGTTGCAACGCTGACTTCACTGACGCTATCACGGGACATATTGACATAGTCGATGGGGTAATTACGCCAATAGGGGGTATCTGGAGAGACAAGCAGATTAGGACCATGCAGCTGATATCGCAGGTCTATTTGTCGGGCAATGCGATCCATGATCTGCTGAAAGGTTTGATCTATCGCATTCAGTGTGACAGTTCCCTGGATATCCGGGTGAATATCCACATTAACTTTCGCATCACGCGCCAACTCAAACAATAGATCTCTGACCGGCACACCATTGACAACCACGGTATAGGTCTCTACTGCAGGCACTGGCTTGGGTGGCTTCAGAGCCGGTGCCTGAATAATAGCTTGTGGGATTTTCTCTATTTCAGGGATGGGAACCGAAGATACAGCCTTTAGATGCCCAGAGGAAAACTCCGGTGGATTGGTTGCCACGCAGGCCACCAGCAATAAGCCAGAAATAAGTACAAGTACAAACCTCCCACTTTGCTTCATGATGTGCCATTCACAGACCTGATACTTGGTTTTAGTCATTTTTATGCTCTTTAACCCATCAATTGCCGCTTGGAACTGACTCAGCAAGTATGTATTGGATCCTGCGTAAATAGGGATTGTAACGGCGCAAAACATCCGGCAACTGCTTCAATGCTGTGTTAGCCGCCAGGTAATCCGGGTAATCTCCGTACAACATACCCAGCATTTTTTTCCCGCGAATATCAATCCAGTGCACATATAATTCTTCGAGCTCAATATCCTTGTGCTGAAACAGGCGCTCCAGTGCCGAATCCTGTCCAATATCTGTTATCAAAACCTGGATGCTAAAGTGTTTGGGATTGGCTTGTGATAACCAATTCTGCGTTACCTCCAGCCGCTCCCCTATCAAGCTGAAAGGGGTGGAGTGGCGAACTTTGCTGGCCAATGGCCAAGCTGGGCCAGGCTGAGTAAGCTCAGCCTCTTTTTTATGGATAGGTTGCACAATACCTGCCGCAGTAGGTGTTCTCAGCGCTTGCTCAAGATCATTGGTAGAGGCAGTATCATAATTCCAGCCAGCACTGACATTTGACCCGATATAAGCCCAACCAAGCACGGCTAATGCAGCACTCATGCAGGATGCGACAGCCACCACAGGCCATTTCCACTGCCGGTCAGATACAAACTCACAGTCATGCATTGCAGCCCTGACGTGCCGTGGCTTGATAATGTGGGAGTTCTCAGTGTAAGCAGCTAACAAAGCCTTGTCGGCCAGAATATTGATCCGTCGCATCAGGCCTGCCGATGCCCGCGCAATCAAACGCACTGCACCTCGCTGAAAAATAGTCAGCTCATTGCTACAACCAGCAAGACGCAACCGGAAGGTAAGATAATTTTGGATATCCTTTCCCGCCAGTGGTGCCAAATTAAAACTATTAGTAATGCGTTCTTTGATCTGGCGCACATGTGGAGTAGAGAGGCGCTCATCCAGTTCCGGCTGTCCAAACAGCACAATCTGAAGCAGTTTATGATGCCTGGTCTCCAGATTACTGAGCAACCGAATCTCCTCCAGTGTCTCCAGCGGCATGCTCTGGGCTTCTTCGATAAACACGACTACCTGGTGGTTTTCGGTGTGTTTTTTAAGCAGATAGTCTTGTAGCGCCTTCATAACCTGCAGACGGTTTCCACTGTTTGCTTCGGGGAGGCCTAGTTCAAAGGCTATGGCATGTAAAATATTCTCTGGAGAGAGACTGGGGTTGGCGAGATAAACGGTTTGAATCTGTTCGGGCAGCTTTGACTCCAGCACGCGGCATAACATGGTCTTGCCACAACCTACTTCACCCACAACCTTAATGATGGCATCACCATTCACGATGGCATAGATCAAGGCATTAAGAATTGCACCTCGTTCTCCACCTGAATAGAACAGATCAGGATCAGGGGTTATCTTGTAGGGTGGCCAATTAAGACCAAAATGTTCGTAATACATCCCGCCTCTCCCCGCCAAAATATTGATGCCTTACCAACAATAGCGTCATATACCAGGCACACCGGCTGCTAATAAAGGGCTTTATTTATAATTAATCTCTTACTTTCTTCTTTTTTTCATACGACAAGCAACAAACGTGCCGCAGGTTGGGTGAAGCAATCCCCAAACAGTGCTGATACATTAAATGCCTGAAGAAAGTACTCCCCGAATTTTAACTCTATGAATCGTTATCGTCCCAATAGCATTATTATTTAAGGAACCTCTGAATAATTACCTTTAATATTCACCAATCGATTGATATAGATGTTACTGATAATCATTACAGTTTAATTTGCCCGTATAAGTCCGGTTTTTAGGCATTTTTTCATTTAAAAAGGCCTTTTCTGGCC
>JAJRZI010000142.1 GCA_024275295.1 Gammaproteobacteria bacterium
CTGTTCTTTGCGGGTCTTCTTGCGGAATTTCTCGAAGTTAGTATCGGCAAAGGTTTGTTGGCGCATGTCAGATTCTAGCGTTCTTAGGAGGATGCGGTATTATCGCTCAAAATACGGAATTAATCAGAGGTTCCTTAAGTAGGTCCTATTCATGTATTCAGATGAAAGCCTAAAGATAATCACCAGAAGGCTGAGTGAGCAAGCGTCTGCAACTGGGGCTTATATTACTGCTGCAGAATCCTGTACTGGTGGTTGGGTAGCCAAAGTACTTACCGATCTCCCCGGGAGTAGTGCTTGGTTTGACCGTGGATTTGTAACCTATACCAATGAATCAAAGCAGGAAATGCTGGGCGTACAGGCTGCAACCCTTGAAACCTATGGTGCCGTGAGTGAGCAAACGGTGCGTGAGATGGCGCAAGGCGCACTCAACAATAGCAAGGGATCTATTGCGGTGGCTGTCAGTGGTATTGCAGGCCCGGGTGGTGCGATGCCTGGCAAACCTGTAGGCACGGTCTGTTTTGCCTGGGCGCAACGGGGTGGTGATATAAAATCATGTCGTGAGCAATTCTCAGGTGACAGAGATCAAATTCGGCGGCAGGCTGTTGCCTTTGTGCTGAATGGCATTATGGAGTTGATGGGGTGATGGCGTTGTTTGATCTCCTTGATGGGCAAGATTGAATCAATGCAGCGACTCTTCTTTGCGCTGTGGCCTGATCATCGTTTACGTAGCAGACTTGACCGTCTAGTGCATGAGTTACCAGCGCATGGTGGTCAGCAGCACCACCCTGATGATCTGCATATGACCTTGGTGTTTCTTGGTCCTGTTGCGCCAGAGCAGCGTGCCTGCATTGAGCGGGGTGGTGATGAGATTCAAATCGATCCGTTTACGCTTTATCTGGATCGGGTTGATTATTGGCCACGACCACGCATCCTGTGTCTAGGTGCAAGTGAGGCATCTGCTCCGCTCACATCTCTGGTTCAGAGTCTGCAATCAGGGCTGGTTAGCTGTGGGTTTGAACCAGAAACAAGGCCCTACAAGCCACATGTAACCTTGGCTCGTAAGGCAAAGCAGAAACATATTTTTAATCTGGATAGTCCGATTGAATGGCCGGTGAGCGAGTTTGTGCTAGCGGGGGCCAGCACGGGTGAGAGGCCCCCACGCTACCAGGTGATAAAACGCTGGTCTCTGCAGAATAAGTAAATCCCCATTTTCCTTTGCTACAGGCTCATGACGTAAGCCTGTGGGTATGTGATAATCCAACCTTTCAATAGTATCGGGCGAACGCGGAAGTTTGCCGGTCATTCTGAGAGGATCCCTATGGACGAAAATCGAAAAAAAGCACTTAGCGCGGCACTGAGCCAGATTGAGAAGCAGTTTGGCAAAGGCTCTGTTATGCGCATGGGTGATGCTGGCGCTGTGCGTCATGTAGAGGTAGTGTCCACGGGTTCTTTGGAGCTGGATATCGCACTGGGTGTGGGTGGTGTCCCACGTGGTCGCGTGATTGAGATCTTTGGCCCGGAATCTTCAGGCAAAACGACCATGACCCTGCACATCGTTTCTGAAGTGCAGAAGCTGGGTGGCACGTCAGCCTTTGTCGATGCGGAGCATGCGCTCGATCCAGTCTACGCAGAAAAGCTGGGTGTCAATATGGATGAGCTGCTGGTGTCCCAGCCAGATACGGGCGAGCAGGCGCTGGAGATTACGGACATGCTGGTGCGTTCCGGTGCTGTGGATGTGGTGGTGATTGACTCAGTTGCTGCTTTGACGCCCAAAGCAGAGATTGAAGGCGATATGGGCGACTCTCACATGGGCCTGCAGGCCAGACTGATGTCTCAGGCCCTGCGTAAACTGACCGCCAATATCCAGCGCTCCAACTGCATGGTGATCTTTATCAACCAGATCCGCATGAAGATTGGGGTTATGTTTGGTAATCCAGAGACCACCACGGGTGGTAACGCCCTTAAGTTTTACGCCTCTGTCCGTTTGGATATTCGCCGTACGGGCGCCATCAAACGAGGTGATGAGGTCGTGGGTAACGAGACACGGGTAAAGGTCATTAAGAACAAGGTGGCGCCCCCTTTCAAACAGGCCAATTTTGAAATTCTCTATGGAGAGGGGGTCTCACATGAAGGTGAGCTTATCACGCTTGGTGTTAAGCATGAGCTGATAAATAAAGCCGGCGCCTGGTATAGCTATAATGGTGACCGAATTGGCCAGGGCAAGGAAAATGTTCGCAATTTCCTGAAAGAGAACCCGGATATTGCAGCAGAAATTGAAGCTGGTATTCGGGCAATTGCTTTTCCTGAGATCAAGGCGGAGACAGCCGCTGAAGAGGCAAAGGCCTGACTCAGCCCACAGAGCAGGCGTTGATTGAGCAGGTGGCTGTGCGGTTGCTTGCGGGCCGAGAGCATTCCCGTGCCGAGCTATGGCGTAAATTGTGCGCCAGATCGTATGATAGCGAAGTGGTGGACAGAGTACTGGATGATTTGATTCATCGACGCCTGTTGAGTGATGAGCGTTTTACAGAGCAGTACCTTGCATCACGCCAGCGTCGGGGCTTTGGGCCTGTCCGTATCAAGGGCGAGCTGCGTGAACGGGGTGTAAATAATGAGTTGATCAGTGCTCATCTGAATGAACAGGATGAGGATTGGATGGGGATGCTACACCGGACGCATGACAAAAAGTTTGGTGTCAAGCCGCCTGACAGCATACAGGAGAAGGCCCGCCGGGTCAGGTTCCTGGAATATCGTGGATTTACTGGAGAGCAGATAAAACGCTTTTTCCAGAATATTTAACTTAATGAAAAACAACTGATTTCTATGAAAAGCAGCGCTGAACTTAGACAGGCCTTCCTCGATTTCTTTGCCAAAAAAGGGCATGAAATCGTGCCCAGCAGCCCGCTGGTACCCCACAATGATCCAACCCTGCTCTTTACCAATGCAGGCATGGTTCAATTTAAGGAAGTTTTCCTGGGCAGGGACAGACGCCCCTATACCACAGCCGCCAGCTCCCAGCGTTGTGTCCGTGCGGGTGGCAAACATAATGACCTGGAAAATGTGGGCTATACCGCACGTCACCATACCTTCTTTGAAATGCTGGGTAATTTTAGTTTTGGCAACTATTTCAAGCGTGAGGCGATTCAGTATGCCTGGGAGTTCCTGACCAAGGAGTTGGCCCTGCCCGCAGAGAAGCTCTGGATCACCGTTTACCAAGATGATGATGAAGCGGCTAATATCTGGCTCAATGAGATTGGTGTCAATCCAGATCGTTTGACCCGTCTGGGTGACAAACCTGGCGGTAAAAAATATGAGAGTGATAATTTCTGGTCTATGGGAGATACCGGCCCCTGCGGCCCCTGTTCAGAAATCTTCTATGATCATGGGCCGGATGTAGCAGGTGGCCCGCCAGGAACACCAGAGGAGGATGGAGACCGCTACATCTAGATCTGGAACCTTGTGTTCATGCAATACAACCGTGATGCAGAAGGTAACATGACGCCCCTGCCCAGGCCGTCGGTAGATACCGGCATGGGTCTGGAGCGTTTGGCCGCTGTATTGCAGCATGTGCACAATAATTATGAGATTGACCTGTTCAGTAATCTGGTTACAGCAGCGGCTGAAATCACCGGCTGTGCCAATAGAGAAGAGAAATCACTGCGCGTCATTGCAGACCACATCCGCTCCTGCGCCTTTTTGGTGGTGGATGGCGTTACCCCGGGTAATGAAGGGCGGGGCTATGTGCTGCGACGCATCATTCGTCGTGCCATCCGTCATGGCTATCGACTGGGGTGCAAAGAGACCTTTTTCTTTCGTTTGGTCGAACCGCTTGCCAAAGAGATGGGGCAGGCCTTTCCGGAGCTGGTCAAGGCAAAGGCACAGGTCAAGCGCATTCTTAAACTGGAAGAAGAGCGGTTTGCCGAAACCCTGGAACAGGGTATGAAGATCCTGGATCAGGATATCGCAGCTCTGAAAGGAGAACAGATCCCCGGCGAGACCGTATTCCGACTCTATGACACCTACGGCTTTCCAGTAGATCTAACGGCTGATATCGCACGAGAGCGTAACCTTATCCTGGATATGGCGGGTTATGAGCATGAAATGGAGGCCCAAAAGCAACGAGCCAGGGCTGCCAGTCAGTTTGGTGCAGATCAAACGGTACAGGTAACACTTGAGGGTGAAACAGATTTTACCGGCTATGACCGCCTGAAGGATGAGGCCACTGTAATCGCCCTTTACCAGAAAGGTGAATCGGTAGAGACCCTGAAAGAGGGTGATGAAGGAATGGTGATCCTGGATCGTACGCCGTTTTATGCAGAGTCAGGCGGTCAGGTAGGTGATAAAGGCATCATTACAGTAGGCGATTGCATCTTTGATGTTGCTGATACCCGCAAGCAGGGTGGTGGTGGCATCTTCGGCCATATTGGCCGTATGCAAGGTGGTGAATTGCATCTGGGTGACACGGTAAATGCCGAGGTTGATGAAGAGAATCGTCGGGCAACGGCAATCCACCACTCGGCCACGCATCTACTGCATGCCGCATTGCGCCAGGTTTTGGGTGATCATGTGGCTCAGAAGGGGTCATTGGTTGATGGGGCGCGGTTCCGTTTTGATTTCTCGCACTTTGAACCCGTGAGCCGTGAACAGCTGCAGATGATTGAAGCATTGGTCAATGCCCAAATCCGTGAGAACTACATGGTGGAGACCCGCCTCATGTCACTGGAGGATGCCGAGGACTCAGGCGCAATGGCCCTGTTTGGCGAGAAATATGGCGACCAGGTTCGCGTACTACGCATGGGGGATTTTTCCACCGAGCTGTGTGGTGGGACGCATACAAAGGCTGTAGGTGATATTGGGCTAATAAAAATCACAGCAGAGACCGGCATTGCATCAGGCGTACGCCGTATTGAAGGGGTAGCAGGTGGCCATGCACTGCAATGGATAAAGGCAGGTGAAGATCGACTCTACCGTATTGCCGAACAGCTGAAGGCATCCAGAGAAGATGTTGATGAAAAGGCGGCTCAATTGGTTGAACGTAATCGCAGCCTGGAAAAAGAGCTTGAGCAGCTAAAAGGCAAGCTTGCCAGTGCAGCAGGCAGTGGTCTTGCGGGTAGCGCCATAGAGATTGGTGGAGTAAAGGTTTTGGCAGCAGCACTTGAGGGCGTGGATCCCAAATCATTGCGCGATACCATGGATCAACTCAAGAATAAGCTTGGCTCAGCAGTTATCGTATTAGGCACAGCTAAGGATGGAAAGGTGAGCCTGGTTGCAGGTGTAACTGCTGATCAGACAGGTTACATGAAAGCAGGTGACCTGATTCGGGAAGTTGCTGCAAAAGTAGGTGGCAAAGGTGGTGGCCGCCCGGATATGGCGCAAGCTGGCGGTAATCAGCCTGATGCACTGCCAGAAGCACTGGCGTTGGTAAAAGATTGGGTGCAGGAAAAAGTTGCGGGCTAGATGGTTTCCGTGTTTAATCGGCGCCCGTCGATAAAATCACGGGATATTCGCGTAATCCTTCATATTAATTGGTAATCATGGCACTAATTGTCAAAAAATTTGGTGGCACCTCAGTTGGAACTGTTGATCGCATTGATGCTGTGGCTGACAAGTTGCAGCAGAGTCGCGAGAGTGGCGATGATGTGGTTGTCGTTGTCTCCGCAATGTCGGGTGAAACCAACCTACTAGTTGGCCTGGCCCACGCCATTCAAGAGCAGCCCTCTCCACGAGAACTGGATGTTCTCCTCTCTACAGGTGAGCAGGTCACTATTGCACTCTTGAGTATGGCTCTGGAAAAGCGTGGTTGCCCGGCCAAGTCCTATACAGGTGGCCAGGTGCATATCCTGACCGATACCGCCCACAATAAAGCTCGTATTCAGGATATTGATGCTGCACGAGTGCGAGCAGACCTCGAAGCAGGTCGCGTGGTTGTGATCGCAGGCTTTCAAGGTGTAGATGAACAGGGCAATATCACTACGCTGGGCCGAGGTGGGTCAGACACAACAGCAGTCGCCATGGCGGCTGCTTTAAAAGCAGATGAATGCCAAATCTTTACCGACGTGGATGGTGTCTATACTACTGATCCACGGGTAGAACCCCGCGCACGCCGACTAAATTGGATCACCTTTGAAGAGATGCTGGAAATGGCCAGTCTTGGATCAAAGGTACTACAGATCCGTGCAGTTGAGTTTGCAGGAAAATATAACGTACCCCTTCGTGTCCTCTCCAGCTTTGAAGAGGGCGAAGGCACCCTGATCACCTTTGAGGACGAGGGTATGGAAGAAGCAAAAATCTCTGGTATTGCATTTAACCGTGATGAGGCAAAACTCACCATCCTTGGTGTACCTGATCACCCCGGTGTTGCACACAAAATCCTTGGCCCAATCGCGGCGGCCAATATTGAAGTGGACATGATCGTGCAGAATATTGCCGAGGATACCACCACAGATTTCACCTTTACCATCCATCGCAACGACTACAAAAAGGCGCTGGATGTTCTGCGGGCTACAGCCAATGAACTGAAAGCGCGCGAAGTAACGGGTGATGATGCTATTGTAAAAATCTCACTGGTGGGTGTAGGAATGCGTTCACATGCCGGTATTGCCAGCACCATGTTTGAAACCTTGGCTAAAGAAGGGATTAATATTCGCATGATTTCGACATCAGAAATCAAGATTTCTGTTGTAGTTGATGAAAAATACCTTGAGCTGGGGGTGCGTGCACTCCATGAGGCGTTTGAATTAGCAGCCAAATCAGACATTTGACAAAAAAGAGAGTACGCAGAGTGGTGAATACCCCCTTTAGAAAAGCGTGCAGTACTGGTAGAATTCACCCCGTCTTACACGAGGTGGCTATAGCTGCCTAAGTGAAAAGGCTTGGTTGGCAGCGATCTCTCCCATGATGGGCTGATAGGAAATCATACCCCCCATTTGGGATGGGACGTTGTTTGGATCTAAGGATCAAGGCAGGGAGATTTAAGATGTTGATATTAACTCGCCGTGTTGGCGAAACACTGATGATTGGTGATGAAGTAACCGTAACGGTGCTAGGCGTTAAAGGCAACCAGGTACGTATCGGGATTAATGCTCCACGAGACGTAACGGTACACCGTGAAGAGATCTATGAAAGGATCAAGCGGGAACAGGCACAGACGCCATCAGATAGTGCAGAGGGATAAAGCACTGAGCGGGGTTCTGAAAAGGACCCCGTTATTACCAAGAGTAAAAAGTAATACCTTTTTCTGCACAGTCTAAACCTTCACTAAAGGAGGAGTTTGGACTGCTACAATAACGGAGAGATGGCCGAGCGGCTGAAGGCGCTCCCCTGCTAAGGGAGTATGGGTTAAAAGCCCATCGAGGGTTCGAATCCCTCTCTCTCCGCCACTTCGCCTCTTATCCCAAAAAATCATCGCTGAATCTCACGCAGTGCAATTTTATCCTGCGCTACCTAGCTTAACTGACTATACTGTTTTCCAAATTTCCTACCTTGTTTTCATTCCTGATGCACTCGCTTTCTGAGTGAGTGCTAAATCGAGGTAACCCTATGAATAAATGGGAAGCACTGGAAGGATCACCCCGGCCGCTGGGCGTCAGCTTTGTTGCGTCGCAGCAAGCCTGGAATATGGCACTGTATAGCAAGCATGCGTCTGCCGTTACATTGCATCTATTCCACAAAAATGATACTCAAACCCCTATTTACAGCTATACATTCAACCCGTTGCGGAATAAATCCGGTCGGGTGTGGCATTGCCGTCTGCCGGCAGCAATTGCAGACGGCGCGCATTACTATGCCTATCAGGTTGATGGCCCGTTTGATCTGCAGGCAGGCCACCGCTTCGATCCACAAAAATGGCTGCTTGACCCGTATAGCAGAGCCGTCTTTTTCCCGCCAGCATTTAACCGTCAGGCGGCCATTCGACCCGGGTCGAACAGTGGTCAGGCTCCGCTCGGCGTTATTCATGCTCATCAGGAGTGTGCGGCTCCAAATGGTGATAAAAGGCCACGGCACACCCACGATACGGTTATCTATGAGTTGCACGTCAAGGGGTTTACCCGGCATCCCGGTTCCGGCGTGGCCCCGGATAAACGCGGCACTTTTTCCGGTCTGGTTGAAAAGATACCCTATCTGCAATCGCTCGGGATTACCGCTGTCGAGCTGATGCCGGTGTTCCAGTTCGATCCGCAGGAGGGTGATTACTGGGGCTACATGCCGTTGAGTTTTTTCGCTCCGCACCACCTCTACGGCAGCTCTGATTCGCCAATCGCTGTGCTGGATGAGTTCAGGGAGATGGTCAGGGCTTTTCACCGGGCGGATATCGAGGTGATTCTGGATGTTGTCTACAACCATAGTGGCGAAGGCAATGAGCATGGCCCCACCTACAGCTTTCGCGGCATCGACAACACTACCTACTACCTGCTTGAGAATGACCGCCGTTACTACCGCAACGATGCCGGCACCGGCAATGTGCTGCACACCGCCAACCGCTATGTGCGCAGCATGGTGCTCGACAGCCTGCGCTACTGGGTCAAGGAGATGGGGGTGGACGGGTTCCGCTTCGATCTGGCCTCGATTTTCACCCGCAACAGCGACGGCTCGGTCAATCTTGAAGATGCGCCGATTATCTCCGCCATCCGTTCCGATCCCGACCTGGCCAATGTCCGTCTGATTGCCGAGGCCTGGGATATCTCCAGCTATCAGTTGGGGCGCACCTTTCCCGGTATCAGCTGGCAACAGTGGAACGGCAAGTTCCGTGATGATATCCGCCGCTTTGTCCGGGGTGAGGGCGGACTGGTCAATGCGCTGATGCAGCGGCTCTACGGCAGTGACGACCTGTTTCCGGATTCGCTGATGGAGGCCTATCACCCCTATCAGAGTGTTAACTTCATCACCGCACATGATGGCTTCACACTCTATGACCTGGTTGCCTACAACCGAAAACATAACGCCATAAACGGTCACAACAACACAGATGGCACAGATCATAACTACTCCTGGAACTGCGGCTGGGAAGGTGATGATGCAGCCCCTGATGCCGTTATGCGGTTACGCAAGCGTCAGATCAAGAACCTCTGCTGCCTGCTGTTGTTGGCCAATGGCACACCGATGATCCGCGCTGGCGATGAGTTTATGCAGACCCAGTCTGGTAACAACAATCCCTATAATCAGGATAACGAGATCAGCTGGCTGGACTGGAGCCTGCTCGACCGTAACCGGGAGATGTTCCGTTTTTACCAGCAGATGATTGCCTTTCGTAAAGCACACCCCTCGCTGGGCCGTAGCCGTTTCTGGCGCGATGATGTGCACTGGTACGGCGTTGGCCGGGATGTTGATCGCTCCCATGATTCGCATGCGCTGGCGTACTGCCTGCACGGCGCCTCACAGGATGACCAGGATATCTACGTGATGATTAACGCCTGGTGGAATGATCTGCTCTTCACCGTGCAGGAAGGTACGGCAAACTGCTGGCAGCGTGTTGTTGATACTGCCCGAGAAAGTCCCCATGATATCCTCGAACCGGGCCGGGAGGCGCCGCTGCAGAATCTGGAGTACAGGGTCAAGGCCCGTTCAATTGTGGTGCTCGTGAGCCGGTAACTGTCACCCAGGTTACGGTTGCATCGATTGGATCTATGCATAATACAGAGCCATGCATACACCCCGCACCCTGCTGACCATTAACAGCGGCTCATCCAGTCTCAAATTCGCCCTGTTTGCCGTCACTGAAACCTATGCCCTGCAACGACGCTATCGGGGGCAACTTACCGCCATTGGCGGAAGTGGCCAATTTCAGGTCAGTGATGCCAACGGGAAGATTTTACAGAGACAAAACAGGGCAATCTCTGATCATAAACAGGCCTTGCAGATCCTGCTGGAGTGGCTCTCAAAAGAGGCGGAATCACTGCAACCTGCCGCTATAGGGCATCGTGTTGTACACGGTGGAAGCCGTTTTTATGCTCCCACGCGCGTGACGCCAGATCTGCTTGAGTATCTACAGCAACTGATCCCACTTGCGCCCAACCATCAGCCGCCCAACCTGCTCGGCATATCCACACTGCAGGCGCTGCAACCTGATCTGCCTCAGGTGGCCTGCTTCGATACCGCCTTTCACCACAACCGGCCGGAGGTGGAGCAGCGATTTGCCCTGCCGCAGCATCCCGCTTTGAAAGCCGTGCGTCGCTACGGTTTTCATGGACTCTCTTACCAATACATCGCCAGGGTATTGCCCGACTACCTTGGCGCAGCGGCCGATGGCAGAGTCATTGTGGCGCATCTGGGGCATGGTGCCAGTCTCTGCGCCATGCATGAACGCCGCAGTGTCGCCACCACCATGACCTTCACCCCGCTGGATGGCATACCGATGGGCACACGCTGCGGTGCTATCGACCCTGCGGTGGTGCTTTATCTGCTGCAACAGGGCATGACGCCGGAAGCGGTCTCTGAGCTGCTCTATTTTCAGTCCGGCCTGCTGGGTCTCTCCGGTATCAGCGATGATATGGTCGAACTGCTCAAACACCCGACTGCACAGTCACAGTTTGCCATCGACCTGTTTGTTCACCACACTGTACGTGCCATCGGTTCACTGGCTGCTACACTGGGCGGTGTGGATGCTGTGGTTTTTACAGCAGGTATCGGTGAACATGCCGCCCCCATCCGTGCCGCCATCTGTAACGGTTGCGAATGGCTTGGCCTGGTACTGGATGAGCATGCCAACCAACGTGGACAGCCTTGTATCACGCGGGAAAACAGCTCCGTACAGGCCTGGGTGATCGCTACCGATGAGGAGCAGGTGATCGCTGAACAGACATTTGCCGTAATGAACAGAGGATTTCAACATGATTGAATCAAATTTTACGGTTACGGATTCACCGCTATCCGCTACCGAGCTGGCGCTGATTGATGCCTGGTGGCGTGCTGCGAACTATCTCTCCATCGGGCAGATCTACCTGTTGGATAACCCGCTACTCCGGCAGCCGCTCACCATCGAGCATGTCAAACCCAGACTGCTGGGGCACTGGGGCACCACACCCGGCCTGAATATGATCTACACGCACCTGAACCGGGTGATCAAGGCGCGTGACCTGAATATGATCTATGTCACCGGGCCGGGCCATGGTGCACCGGGGCTGGTCGCCAACACCTGGCTTGAAGGCAGTTACAGTGAACTCTATCCGAATATCACGCAGGATGAGAGCGGCATGCAGCGCCTGTTCAAGCAGTTCTCCTTTCCCGGCGGCATCCCCAGCCACACCGCGCCGGAGACCCCCGGTTCGATCCATGAAGGGGGTGAGCTGGGCTACTCATTGAGTCATGCCTATGGTGCGGCCTTCGATAACCCGGATCTGATTGTCACCTGTGTGGTCGGTGACGGTGAAGCGGAGACCGGCCCGGCGGCCACCGCCTGGCACTCCAACAAGTTTCTGAACCCGCAGTGCGATGGCGCGGTGCTGCCGATCCTGCATCTGAACGGCTACAAGATCGCCAATCCAACCCTGCTGGCGCGTATCAGCAATGAGGAGCTGCTGGATCTTTTTCGCGGCTACGGCTACACCCCCTACCTGATCGAAGGCTCAGACCCGAAAGCGGTACACCAGGCGATGGCCGCAACCTTGGACAAGATCATGGATGAAATTCACGCCATTCAAACGGCGGCGCGCAGCAGTGACACCTTCGTTCGACCGCGCTGGCCGATGATCATCCTGCGCACGCCAAAGGGCTGGAGCTGCCCCAAAGAGCTGGATGGCCTGAAGCTCGAGGATTACTGGCGCGCCCATCAGGTGCCGTTTGCCCAACTGGCGGAGAAACCAGAGCACCTTCGCACCCTCGAACAGTGGATGAAAAGCTATCGGCCCGAGAGGCTGTTCGACCAAAATGGCCGCTTGATGCCAGAGATTGCCGCCCTCTCACCCGATGGTGAACGGCGCATGGGCAGTAATCCGCATGCCAATGGTGGCTTGCTGTTGCGTGACCTGAAACTGCCGGACTACCGCAAGTATGCCGTGGACCTGCCCACCCCGGGTGGGGCCATCGGTGAGGCGACGCGCCGGATGGGTGATTACCTGCGTGATGTGATGACGCTGAATGCCGAACAGCAGAACTTCCGGGTGATGGGGCCGGATGAGACCGTCTCCAACCGGCTGGGGGCGCTGCTCGATGTCACCAACCGCACCTGGGAGGCAGAGCATTATGACTATGATGACCATCTGGCGCCGGATGGCCGGGTGATGGAGATCCTCTCCGAACACACCTGCCAGGGCTGGCTTGAGGGTTATCTGCTGACGGGTCGCCACGGACTCTTCTCCTGCTACGAGGCCTTCATTCACATCATCGACTCCATGTTCAACCAGCACGCCAAGTGGCTCAAAGTGAGCAAGGCGATCCCCTGGCGGCGACCGATTGCCTCACTCAATATCCTGCTCACCTCACACGTCTGGCGTCAGGATCACAACGGCTTTTCGCACCAGGACCCCGGTTTTATCGACCACGTCGTCAATAAGAAAGCCGACATTGTCCGTGTCTATCTGCCACCGGACGCGAACACCACGCTCTGCATCACCGAGCGCTGCCTGGGCAGCCGTGACCTGGTCAATGTCATTGTCGCTGGCAAACAACCTGAGCTGCAGTGGCTGGATATGGATGCCGCCATTAAACACTGCCACGCTGGCATCGGCATCTGGGCATTGGCCAGCAATGATGCCGAGAGTGAGCCGGATGTGGTTATGGCCTGTGCCGGTGATGTGCCGACGATTGAAACACTCGCAGCCGTGCAACTGTTGCGTGAACATCTGCCCGATCTAAAGGTTCGTGTGATCAATGTCGTCGATCTGATGACTCTGCAGCCCGAAGAGGAGCATCCCAGCGGACTGAGTGACCACCACTTCGATACCCTATTCACTACCGGCAAACCGATTGTGTTCGCTTTCCACGGCTATCCCTGGCTGATCCACCGCCTTACCTATCGGCGCAGCAATCACCACAACCTGCACGTACGCGGCTACAAGGAGGAGGGCACCACCACGACCCCGTTTGATATGACGGTGCTGAATGACCTGGATCGTTTTCATCTGGTCGAGGACGTGATCGACCGGGTCGATGGTCTTGGTTCAAGAGGTGCCTACCTGAAACAGCTGATGCGCGACAAACTGATTGAACACAAGCAGTACATCACTGAACATGGCGAAGATATGCCTGAGATTCGCCATTGGATGTGGGAGGCCGAATGAGCGTCCCTCTCGTCTCCGGTGCGCCATGCGCATCAAAACAACCAGGATAAAACCACAGGAGTAGGTTATGACCGCACAATTCAGCTGTATCGAAATCAAAGAGAAGAGTTGGGAGAATATCCTGACCATGCGCCTCTCTGGAAAATTGACCAAAGAGGATTATGAAGCGTTCGTGCCTGAGATTGAACGCATGATAAAGGCTCATGACAAGGTTCGGATACTTGTGGAGCTGGTCGACTTTCACGGCTGGACCGCAGCCGCCGCCTGGGAGGACACCAAGTTCGGCTTGCGCCATTTCAGCGACATCGAGCGCATGGCTATCGTAGGTGATGCTGCCTGGGAGAAAGGCATGGCGCTGCTGCTCAAGCCCTTCACCATGGCAAAGGTAAAGTATTTCGACAGCAGCCAGATGACGGCGGCCAAAAGCTGGATCATGGCGGATCAGTAAAGGATGACGATGCCCACCAATGTGCCCCACGGCAAACCCATGACCGTCATAGCAGCGGCCTCCCCGGGTACCGGCGCCATAGGTCAATACATCCGGTGCCGGAACAGCCAACCGGCCAGGGCCAGGGAGGTGATGCCGATCAGGGCCATGGGCCAGTATTGCTGGAGTAGCTGGTCGCAGGTATCCCCCTGAAGAAAGACGCCGCGCAGTATGATCAGGAAATAGCGCATCGGGTTGAGATGGGTCAGGGCCTGCACCAGCGGCGGCATGTTGGCGATAGGGGTGGCGAAACCGGAGAGGATCACCGCCGGCACCAGAAAGAGGAAGGCCCCAAGCAGCCCCTGCTGCTGGGTGACGGCCAGTGAGGAGATCATCAGGCCAATACCGACCGCAGAGAGCAGAAACAGGAACAGCCCCAGGTAGAGGGCGCCGAGGCTGCCCCGCAGAGGGATGTCGAACCAGAGCACCGCGATCAGGATGACGAGGCTGCCTTCGATCAGACCGATCACAATCCCGGGCAGGGCCTTGCCGATCAGGATCTCCACCGGGCGCAAGGGGGTGACCAGTAACTGGTCTAAGGTGCCGGCCTCCCGCTCCCGCGCCACTGAGAGGGCGGTGACGACCAGGGTGACGACCAGGGTCAGCAGCCCTACGATTCCGGTCACGATGAACCAGCGTGACAGCAGATTGGGATTGAACAGGGCGCGGGGCTGCAGATGTACAGGCGGCCCTGCGCCGCCATGCGCCGCCGCCCACTGCCGGTTGAAATCGATCACAATGGTACGGATGTAGTTAAGTGCCAGCATGGCCGTGTTGGAGTTGCGGCCATCCACAATGAGTTGCAGCTGGGCCGTCTGCCCCCGGGCCAGATCGGTGCTGAAGCGGGGCCCAAAATGCAATACCAGCAGCGCCTCCCTGCTGTCGATCAGGGGGGCGATCTCCGCATCCCGCCCGATCTCAGCGATCAGTTGGAAGTGGGGAGAGCCCTGTAGATGACCGGCCAGTTCCCGCGCGGCGCTGCAGCTGTCCTCGTTATAGAGGGCGAAGGGAATATCGTTCAGATCGAAGGTGGCGGCATAACCGAATACCATCAGCTGGATGATGGGCGGGCCGATCAGGATGAAGCGGCTGCGTCTGTCCCTGAGCACGGCCAGGAACTCCTTGAGGGTGAGGGCGAGGATGTGCTGTAGCATGTTTACCCCGTATTTCTCACCAGACTGATCTGATTGATTGAGATGTTTATAAAATTCAACATATTTAGTCTCATAAACTGATGGTGGTTAAGTTTCACTCTATCCTATTTGGTTTTTGGAACACAAATTCGCTTGGAGCGAATTTAGACCGCATAGCGACCCCGAAGGGGTGGAATACAAGGATGTATTCCATCAATCTGGCTTCGCATCTTGAACGATCAACCTTGAACCATAGTCCGGCTATGCTTCTGCGGCTGATCGTCCAACCTGCTTTGCCAGCCTGCCCCAAAAATCCAAATCCTGGTGAGAAATACGGGGTTCTCAATCCAATCGTTTGCGGGCCTTGTGCCATACCAGTGCAAAGAAGATCATCGCCATCAGCAGCAGCGCCCCCGCATTGACCAAAATCACCGGCCAGACATCCCCCGCCAGAAACAGGCTCTGCAGGATGGCGACGAAATAGCGCGCCGGCACCAGATGGGTGATGATCTGCACGGGTGCCGGCATGGAGCCGATATCAAAGATGAAGCCGGAGAGGATGAAGGCGGGCAGAAAGGTCACGATAATGGCGGTCTGACCGGCGACAAACTGGCTGCGGGCGACAATGGAGATCAGCAGCCCCATGCCCAAAGTGGTCAGCATGAAGAGTGCTGAGGTGCCGAACAGCAGCCAGAAGGAGCCGCGCAGTGGGACATCGAACAGCCAGCGGGCCATTACCACGGTGAGCAGCATGCCGCCCATGCCCAGCACGAAGTAGGGGATGAGTTTGCCCAGCAGTAGCTCATGGATTCGGATGGGGGTGACGATCAGCGCCTCCATGGTGCCGCGCTCCCACTCCCGCGCCACCACCATGGCGGTGAGCAATGCGCCAATCAGGGTCATGATGACGGCGATCAGCCCTGGCACCAGGAAATCCAGGCTGCGCAGGGCCGGATTGAACCAGATCCGCTGCTCCACCGCCACGGGAACTGGCAGCTTGCGTCCCCGTTCCTCCGCGTAGCGCATCAGCCAGCTCTGCCAGGCGCCCTGGATATAACCCTCGGTGATCCGCGCCTGGTTGGCATCCACCCCGTTGACGATCACCCCGGCAGGGCTTCTATCCCCGGCCAGCAGGCGCTGGCTGAAGTCGTTGCGCAGCCACAGGATGCCGTCCACCCGCCGCGCCTGTAGCGCCTGTTGTGCCTGCTGGATGCTGGGGTAGCGGCGTGGGGTGAAATATTCTGAGCGCTCAAAGGCGCCGCTGAGGCTGGCGGTGACTGCGTCCGGTTGCTCCACCACCACGGCCAGCGGGATATGTTTGGCGTCCAGCGAGACGCCGTAGCCGAACAGCAGCAACAGGATCACCGGCAGCACGAAGGCGATGGCGATGCTGGAGGGGTCGCGCAGGATCTGTAGTGACTCCTTGCGGATCATGCCGCGCAGGCGCATGCGGGCGGAGGGATTCATGCGGTGGACTCCCGACCCTCGATCAGGGCAATGAAGGCCTCCTCCATGGTCGGCTCCGGGTGGTTGGCCGTACGGAAACGGGATCGCAGCTCCTCCGGTGTGCCGGTTGCCAGCACCTCGCCCTCGGCCATGATGACCAGCCGGTCGCAGTAGTTGGCTTCGTCCATGAAGTGGGTGGTGACCAGTATGGTGACGCCGCTCTCCGCCAGGGCGTTGGTGCGCTGCCAGAACTCCCGGCGTGCCAGGGGATCAACCCCCGAGGTGGGTTCATCGAGGAACAGAATCTCCGGCTCGTGCATCAGGGCGGCAGCGAAGGCCAGCCGTTGTTTGAATCCCAGGGGCAGGTCGCCGCTGTTGTCCCCGGCGTAGTTTTCGAGTTCGAAGGTCTGTAGCGCCCAGCGGATGCGTGCTTGCCGCTTTCGGTTGCGCAGCCCGTAGGCGCTGGCGAAGAAGTGCAGGTTCTGGCTGACCGTCAGTCTGGCGTAGAGCGAGAATCGCTGGGCCATGTAACCGATGCGGCCGCGTGCCTGGGCAGCAGCGTGACGCAGATCGTGACCGGCGACGGTGAGCTCTCCGGCGCTGGCGGGCAGCAGGCCGCAGAGCATGCGGAAGGTGGTGGACTTGCCGGCCCCGTTGGCACCGAGCAGGCCGAAGATCTCCCCCCGGTGAACCGAGAAGCTGACATCCCGGACGGCGTAGAAGTCACCGAAGCGGCGCTGCACCCCCTGGATGCGGATCACCTCATCCTGTTCTCTGGCCGGCAGTGCACTGCCTGTTGTGGATGCAGCCAGGGGCTGGCTCGCTGTCTGTTTCAGCGTGGCGATGAAGGCATCCTCGAAGCGGGGTGGGGTTGCTTCAATCACAAGCCCTTGCAGATCCGGGGCCAGCTCAACGGGATCGGGGATGCCGGGGTGCTCGGTGACCAGCCGGATGCGGCTGCCCTCAATCAGGGCATCCAGTATGCCGGGGGCGCTGTTGAGCCGGGCCTGCAGGTGGCGTTTGCCGATGCCCCCGGCAGTGGCCAGAAAGGTGCGCCCGCGCATCGGTTCGCTGAAGCGCTGCGGTGTCTCCTGGTTCAGCACCTGCCCCTGGTGCAGCAAAATCACCTCGCTGCAGCGCTCCGCCTCGTCCAGATAGGCGGTGCTGAGCAGCACACTCATCCCCTCATCCCGAACCAGCCGATAGATGATCTGCCACAGCTCGCGGCGGGAGACCGGATCCACGCCCACTGTGGGTTCATCCAGTAGCAGCAGGCGCGGTGAGTGGATCAGGGTGCAGGCCAGTCCCAGCTTCTGTTTCATGCCGCCCGACAGCCGCCCTGCCAGCCGTTGGGTGAAGGGGCCGAGGCCGGTCATCTGCAGCAGTTCTGCATAACGCTTCGGGCGGGAGGGTTTGGGTACGCCCTGCAGATCGGCGTAGAGATCCAGGTTCTCCTGTACGCTGAGATCCTCGTACAGGCCGAACCGTTGGGGCATGTAACCCACACTGGACTGGATGGTGAGGGGGGCGGCCAGGACATCGATCCCCAGGGCGCGGATCTCTCCGGCATCCGGCAGCAGCAGCCCGGTCGCCAGTCGCATCAGGGTGGTCTTGCCCGCACCGTCCGGCCCGATAAGCCCTGTCACCTGGCCGGGACGGATAGCGACATCGACCTTTTTCAGAGCGGTGATGGTTCGTCCTCCGGCCCGGAATGTCCGGGTTACGCCGGAGAGGGTGAGGGCGTGCTCGCCAGTCACCCTATTTTTCTCCGCAGGGGGAGGCGGCGGGTGATCGGCTCTGCGGGGGGGATTGGTTGAGTGGAATGGTGACTGTGGTGGGCATCCCCAGGCGCAGTTCGCCTTCCGGGTTGCAGGCGTAAATGCGCACCTGATAGACCAGGCGTGTACGCAGTTCCAGGGTCTCGATGTTTTTCGGGGTGAACTCGGCGGTGGGGGAGATGTAGCCGACCCAGCCTGGATAGGATTTGTCCGGGAAGCTGTCGCTGTAGATCTGTGCCCGCATGCCGGGGGTGACCCGGCCCAGCGCGGATTCGGGCAGATAGGCCCGTACCCAGACTGGATCGACCAGGGCAAGGGTGAGTACAGGGGTCTGGGGTGAGGCCATGTCACCCGGCTCCAGGATGCGGTCGCGTACGATACCGTCGGCGGGTGCAATCAAGGCGGCATCGGCCAACTGTGCCCTGGCCAGGGCCAATACCGCTTTTTGCGCCTGAAGCCGTGCGCGGGCCTGGGCAATATCCTCCTGCCGTGGTCCGGCAAGCACCAGGTCGAGTGCAGCCTTAGTTGCTTTCACCTGGGCGGCGGCGGTATCGGCGGCTGCCTTTGCCTCTTCCACCTCTTCGGAGGAGGCGAGTTTGCGCTCGCTCAGCCTGCGCCGCCGCTCGAATGTATCCTGCGCCGCATGGGCCTTAGCCTTTGCTGCTTCCATATCAGCCTGCACCTTGCGGATCTCCTCGGGTCGGCTGCCGGCCTCCAGCGTCGCCAGCACCTGCTGTTGTGCTTCGGCCATGGCCTCGGCTTCATCCACCCTGGCCTGAAGACGCTCCGTGTGTAGGCGGGCCAGTAGCTCTCCCTTCTTTACGCGGTCACCTTCCTGTACCCGAATCTCTTCGATGTGCTCGCTGCCGTTGAAGGCGAGTCTAACCTCCCGGATGTCGATATTGCCGTACAGGCTCAGTGAGGTCTCAATCTCAGCTTCATCCTTTTCCAGCAAATACCAGTAGGTGCCTGCGCCAATAGCGAACAGAACAGGGAGTAGCAGGAAGGTTTTTCTGTTAATAATTTTTCCCTTGCATGATGTACAGATTCCCATTGTGCCTCAATAGAGTTAAATGGCAATTTTTCCTCTCCGTAGCGAGGATTGCAGGCTCTCTTCGGATGTTGCTGCCCGGTGTTTATGTTCTATGATCGGTGTAGAGGTGTTTTCTTGATTGCCGCCAATAGTTGCACTATAGTGCAACCATGCAAATTATTACTGTCCAACCCGAAGCAATTTTCCAGGCGCTGGCCGATGAGACCCGCCTGCGGATCATCCGTTTGATGGTGACAACGGGTGAAGAGTGCTGCCTGTGCGAGCTAGTGGACAGCCTGCTGGAGCCTTCATACAAACTCTCCCGGCACCTGAAAATTCTACGTCAGGCGGGCCTGCTCTCATCTCAAAAAGAGGGAAGATGGGTCTATCACCGTCTGGTGATGGAGGCGTCCTATCTGGAGCCGCTGCATGCCACGGTGCAGGCGCTGCCTGACCTTGATGAGGTCTACAGTGCAGATCTGAAACGCTTCCACGAACGCCTCTGTCTGCGTGAAGAGGGGCGTTGTCGGGTTGGTATTTTAACCTAGAAAGGTCAGTTAAACGCATGCACATGGCGCAAGCTTTTGATCCGCTTAACTATACAAAAAAGATCCTCATCACCAGTTAGGCGACTACGGATTCTTTTGTTACGTTAATCGAATCAATATCTTACACCCTGCATGCATGTTCAACTGATTTTCCTAGGTTTAACTGATGAATTCAAGGCGGGAGGCGAGTAGCGATGTCCGGTTGCGGTTGTGAAATAGAGATCAGGAATAGAGAACAGAGCCGCGTGCTCACTGTTTTATTGGCCATCAACGGCGTAATGTTTATTGCCGAGATCATCGCCGGCATTATTGGTGATTCGACTGCGCTGATTGCCGATTCGCTGGATATGCTGGCCGATGCCACTGTCTATGCCATTGGTCTCTACGCCGTGGGCCGGAGCTTGCTCGTCAAGGCAAAGGCAGCCCATATCAGTGGCATTTTTCAGATCCTGTTGGGGCTGGGTGTTTTGTTTGATATTGTGCGCCGCTTCATTGTCGGCAGTGAACCGGAATCAATGATGATGATGGCGGTGGGCGTTGTGGCGCTGTTTGCTAACAGCATCTGTCTGATGCTGATCTACAAACATCGCCAGGGTGAGGTACACATGCGGGCCAGTTGGATATTCTCCAAGAATGATGTCATTGCCAACCTGGGTGTTATTTGTGCTGGCGTCTTGGTGGCCTGGTTGGATTCACCCTGGCCCGATCTGGTGATTGGATTGGTGATTGCGATGCTCGTGGTTCGGGGTGGGGTTCATATCATCAAAGACGCCAATGGTGAGAAGGAAGTGCAGAGGTCAAAGGCATAAGACCGGGCCACTGGTAAACAATGTGATTGGCTAGTACACCGTCCAAGTCACCAACCACCCGCACAGCGGGAGGCTTGAGGAAAGCCTGTTAATTTGCATCTAAAACTGACCCACCATTTGCGCTGAATTCTGACCCACCTATTCGAGCCGATTATGGCTCATTTCTTTGGTTTCTGTTTTACTTTCTTCTCCTCATTACTGGTTGAATGTTTGAATCTATAACTGTCATTACCGGTTTCAATGATATGGCAGTGATGAGTCAGACGATCCA
>JAJRZI010000143.1 GCA_024275295.1 Gammaproteobacteria bacterium
AAAACTTGTGCACGTTGGCGCTTGTAGGCAGCGGCTTTTCCCGTTCGAACCAGTTCATTTAGCTGTTGCCGTTCATCTGCATTCAAGCAAACAATATATTTCTTGCTAGGCATTGGTATCGTAACCTCATAAATAAGATTTAATTCAGCTTGTATCTCATTTATTCTACTATACTTATCCGTCAATATAATCTGGACAATGTGCTAGCGGAATGCAGGAAGAACTCGCCCCAAAACCAACTGCGCCAAATAGTCTAGCTGAGGATAGCGGATAGCAACGGTCTCTATGTAGCTCAGAGTAAGAGGGATATCCTTTAAATACCCAGACTTACCATCTCGCTGATTCAATCTAGCAAATATCCCTGCTGCCTTAAGGTGGCGCTGCACGCCCATCAGATCAAACCACTGCAGAAACCGGGGCTCATGTTCACTCGATAGCACACCACTTTTAACTGCCTGCTTGAAATAGGCCATAGCCCAGGCTTCAACCTGTTTTGCAGGCCACTGGATATAGCAATCACGTAGCAGCGAAACCAGGTCGTAAGTCACTGGGCCATTGACTGCATCCTGAAAATCCAGAATGCCAGGGCTGGGTTCAGTCTGCATCAGATTACGGGAGTGATAGTCGCGATGAACAGCAACCTGAGGTTGCTCCAGGGCATTGTCAGCCAGCAGTTCAAAGGTTTTAGAGAGCAGCGAGTGGTCATCATCTGTGAGTGACAGTCCCAGATGCTTTTGCAGCAGCCACTCCCGAAACAGCTCCATCTCCTGCATCAGCAGTGAGCGGCCATAGGGCGGCAGTGCTTTTGCCGACACTTTACTCTGGAGCTGCACCAGCGACGCTATGGCATCACTGTAAAGTTGATCGGCATTATCGGGGTTGAGCACATCCAGGTAGAGTGTTGAGCCCAAATCATCGAGCAGCAGAAAACCCTGCTCAAGATCTTCAAAATGAACCGATGGCACATTGAGTCCGGCAGCCTTTAGCTGGCGGGCAATGGCAACAAAGGGGTGGCAATCCTCTTTATCAGGCGGGGCATCCATGACGATATAGCTTTTATCACCGAGGCTGACACGGAAATAGCGCCGGAAACTAGCATCACCAGAGGCCGGTGCTAACAAAAAATGGGGCAGGCCAACCTGATCAGTCAGCCATTTTTTCAGTTTTTTGATTCTTTCAGGCATGTCTGGGAGCGTACAGGAATTAGTCAATTGAGAGCAGGACAATTTTGGGAAATAACAGCGGTAGCTTGATACTTAACTCACCCAAAATCAGCCTACAATAACGCGATTTTTACCCTCACGTTTGGCTCTATACATAGCCTCATCCGCCCGAGCAAAGACCTCTTCCGCCGTATCTCCTTCACGAAATTCAGAGATGCCACAGGAGATGGTTATTGAGATTTTATCCTTGGCCGATGAGTGAAAGCCACTGTTCGCTACAGATTCCCTGATTTCATTGGCTAGTTTTTGGGCATTTTCAAGATTGGAATCCACCAATAACATGACAAATTCTTCGCCGCCATAACGGCCAACAAAATCCAACTCTCTGGGACGCTCACTTAAAATCCGCCCAATGACCCCCAATGCCTTATCCCCTGCCTGGTGGCCGAATCGGTCATTGATCTGTTTAAAATCATCAATATCCCAAACCAGTATGACCAATGGATTTTGGGTACGCTTCCAGCGGGCAATCTCTGTAGCCAGACGCTCTTCGTAGGCTATTCGGTTAGGCAAGCCGGTTACTGGATCCTCTAGGGCCTTGGATTTTGCACTGAGCATTTTGGAATGGAGGGTGGTTGTCTCATTTTCCAGCGCATGCAGACGCTGACGTAACGCCTGCTCTTTAACCAATGCACTTTTACGCCGCATCTCCTCAGCTTCCAGATGCGCATCAACATGTCCCTGAATGGTATCCAGGCGATTGGCAATATCGGATTTCAGGCTCTCAAGATCTGTCGCAATAGAGAGGCTGCGCTGAATCTGTCCCATCTCGCCCTGTACAGCTACATTCAAAGCCCGTCCATTTTCACTTGAGCTTTCATGATCCGATTGGGAACCGGCCATGTGCCGGTCAAGCTCTTGCAGGCGCAGCGTCAGGTCACTGAGGAAGTCCTCAGTGGCACGCATTTCAGTCTGTATCTCTCCCAGCGCCGTGGTAACCAGTCTGCCCAAATTATCCAATACCGGTATCCAGGCTTCCGCTTCGACCCCTTTTCCCAGGCGCGCCATCAGTTCAGCCATCTCTCCAGCCAAATACCCTGGCCAGTTGAGCTTTTCCAATAAGCCCAGCAGCACCTGATTGGGGTCTATGGCTGCACTGCCTGCGGCAGCCTGATAGCTATCATCTCCATGTTTAAAGATGCGCCCAAACAGCCCTGGCTTGGCTTGATTGTCAGCAACCACACCTGCTTTGGGCGCTATAAGCAGCAGCAATTCATCCAGCTGTGTATCTGATGCATTTGTAGGATCCGCTTTTAACTGCTCGATCAGTTTGTTCAGCTGTACCGCCGGTCTACCAACAAGCTTGATTCGCCTCAATAATCGCTGCAACAGATCTGGTGGCAATGCTATATCTGCAGCATCGGCGCTTGCTTCATCAGCATGCATCAGTGCATCTGACAACGCATCAAGCGTATCTTTTAGCTCAAAATTAACGCCATTACGTATGGCATTACGAATCTTCTTGAGGTTGGGATCCAGGCTGGGATCCAGTCCATTTGCTGCAAGTGTCAAGCGACTGATCGTGCGGCAGAGTAGCCTCTCTATCTCTGCCTGCTCCGTTTCGTCAATGCCCTGCTGCTCTACCAGGAGACGGTA
>JAJRZI010000144.1 GCA_024275295.1 Gammaproteobacteria bacterium
ATGGCGGGTTTTTTGCGTTGGAAAATAGAAAGCATGCGGCACTTATTCTCGCTGTATTAACATGGCCTTATGAGAATGTTAAAGGTTTTGCTTTAACTAGACTGCTTAACTATATAGCAGTAAATAAAAAACATGTGAAGTGTTTTTTTTGTTTTCAGCAAAAAACCGATGATGTTTTTTTGCTATTATAGCGTCCCTCCACCCTTCTATTCTGGGGTGTCCCACCCAAAAAAACTGTGACAAGGTGCATGAAGCGGCTCATTAGATTGATCAAAATTGGGATAACAGTTGTATGCTTTGGTGTTATTGCGGGTGCTACCTCAATAGTCGCAGCTTATTATTATCTTGAATCTGAATTGCCATCAGTCGAGCATCTGCGGGATGTCCGTTTGCAGGTGCCGTTGAGGATTTTTAGTCGTGATCATCGGTTGATTGCAGAATTTGGAGAGAAGCGCCGTGTCCCCCTCTCCTATGGGGAGGTTCCTGACCAGATGATCATGGCATTTCTTGCGGCTGAAGATGACCGTTTTTTTCAGCACCCAGGAGTGGATTATAAAGGCATCCTGCGTGCTGTGCTTAAATTGGTGCAAAGTGGCCACCGCCGACAGGGTGGCAGTACCATCACCATGCAGGTGGCAAGAAACTTTTTCCTGACCCCGGAAAAAACCTATATACGCAAGTTCAAGGAGATCTTCCTTGCCCTGCGTATTGAGGGTGAGCTGGAAAAGCAGGATATCTTTGAACTCTATCTGAACAAGATCTATCTGGGACATCGTGCATACGGTGTTGGCGCAGCAGCACAGGTCTACTACGGCAAGCGGGTGGGCGAGCTGTCACTACCAGAGATTGCCATGATTGCCGGCCTGCCCAAAGCGCCATCCAGCAACAACCCCCTGGCCAATCCAAAGAGAGCGATAGAGCGACGTAACTACGTGCTGGGGCGAATGGCAAAGCTTGGGTTTATTAAACCAGGTGAATATAACGCCGCTATCAATGAGCCGATTACGGCCTCATTGCATACCCCCAAACCGGAGATTGAAGCCTCCTATTTTGCAGAGATGGTGCGTGCTGATCTGGTTGAGCGTTTTGGTACTGATGCCTACACCCAGGGTTATCAGGTCTATACTACGCTGGATAGCCGACTGCAGAAGGCCGCCAATGAAGCGGCGCAAAAGGCGTTGATTGCCTATGACCGGCGACATGGATTTCGTGGTGTCACACAGCATCTGGATCTGGCTGAAGCAGCTGCGGAGCCGGAATGGGATGAATTCCTAAGTGATCAAAAGAGGGTTGGGTCGTTATGGGCAGGCTTGGTTACAGAGGTCTCTGAACGTGCTGTAACCGTCTATCTGGGAACGGATAAATATATAGAGATTGAATGGGATGGGCTGAAGTGGGCTCGACCCTATGTCAATGAAAACCGGCGTGGGCCAACACCCAAGGTTGCGGGAGAGATCCTGGTGGCAGGGGATCTGATCCGTGTTCAAAACAGAGGAACAGAAGCCGAACCAGAGTGGCATCTGGCCCAGATCCCGGCTGTAGAGGGCGCATTGATCTCGGTTGATCCAAACAGTGGCGCATTGATCGCCGTGGTGGGCGGTTTTGATTTCTACAACAGCAAATTCAATCGGGCCATCCAGGCCAAACGCCAGCCGGGTTCCGGCTTTAAGGCCGTTATCTACTCAGCGGCGCTGGATGCAGGCTATACCGCTGCCAGCCTGATCAACGATGCCCCCGTGGTATTTGACGACCCCGGCCTGGAGAGTGCCTGGCGTCCGGAAAACTACAGCGGCAAATTCTTTGGTCCCACCCGTCTGCGCTATGCATTGACCAAATCCCGTAATCTGGTCTCTATTCGTCTGCTGCGCGCCATAGGGGTTGACCGGGCACTGGAGCAGGCAGAAAAATTTGGTTTTGATACGAGTGAACTGCCACACAATCTTTCGTTGGCATTGGGGAGTGGTGCAGTGACACCGCTACAGATGGCCATGGGTTACTCGGTATTGGCCAATGGTGGCTATCGGGTAAAATTCAATTTCATTGAGCATATTGAGGATGGACAGCACAATATTGTCTACAAGGCCAAACCCCTTCGAGTGTGTGATGATTGCATGCTTGAAGGCCCGCCTCAGCATGCCGCGCCCCGGGTAATTAGCCCGGAGAATTGGTATTTGATGAATTCCATGATGCAGGATGTCATCAAGCGAGGCACAGGTAGAAAGGCACGGGTATTGGGCCGGAATGATCTGGCTGGAAAAACCGGCACCACCAATGACCAGCGTGATGCCTGGTTCAATGGCTTTCACCCGGATCTGGTAGCCATTGTCTGGGTGGGGTTTGACTCATTCAAGCCATTGGGCAGAGGTGAGGTGGGCGGTAGGGCTGCACTACCAGCCTGGATTGATTATATGAAGGTTGCGCTGAAAGATCTCCCAGAGCACCCGCTACAGATGCCGTCAGGCATGGTGACGGTACGTATTGATCCACGTACGGGCAGACGTGCAGGAGTGGATCAAAAGGATGCCATATTTGAGGTTTTTCGTGCCGCAAATGCCCCTAAAGAGCAGACAATACCGGCCACAAATTTGAGAGACGGTTCTGAACCTGATAGCGCTGATGCCCCTGAAGAGATCTTTTAGCCGGTGTCTCACAATAGAAGAGATGACGATCTGCGCCAACGCATTGCCCATGAAACAGCACGTATTCTGGCTGATGGATCATGCCAGAATATTCGTATCGCCCGTCGAAAAGCGGCTGAGAGATTGGGTATTACAAGCCGTGAACTGCCGACTGAAGAGGAGATTGAGCAGGCGCTAAAGGAGCATCAATCTCTATTTCAGCGTGATCAGCAACCTGTAGTGCTGGAAAATCTGCGTCAACAGGCTGTGGCGGCAATGAAAACCCTGGCATGTTTCAATCCCCGCCTGGTTGGGTCAGTACTGACCGGCACAGCTGAACCCTACAATAAGATACAGCTGCATCTTTTTACAGAGACAACAGAAGAGGTAATTCTGTCTCTTCTGGATCAGAATATTCCCTGGCGTGATGGAGAAAAAACCCTGCATTTCAAAGGTGGGGTGAAGTGTGCCTATCCCGTTTGCAGTTTTCGTGCAGGGGATACGGAAATAGAGCTGACACTCCTCCCATTGGCGGATTTGCGCCGGCAGGCATTGGGCCCCTTGGGTGACAGACCCCTGCAGCGAGCCTCTTTAGACCAGCTGCAGGAGCTAATGGAAAAGGATTAGGCGTTCGTTACTCTTTTATCGAGTGGCACATACTGCCGTTCAGCAGGCCCCAGATAAAGCTGGCGTGGACGTGCAATACGGTGATCTGAGTCACCAATCATCTCCATCCAATGGGCTACCCAACCCGCTGTCCGGGCGATGGCAAACATCACGGTAAACATATTCATCGGTATATTTAATGCCCGGTAGATAATGCCTGAGTAGAAATCGACATTGGGATAGAGCTTGTGTGAAATAAAATAGTCATCTTTTAGCGCGATCTCTTCTAGCTTTAGTGCCAGCTCAAACAGTGGGCTATCGGCATCGGGCATGTTTTCCAGCACGTCATAACAGACCTTGCGGATAATGGTTGCCCGGGGGTCATTGTTTTTATAGACCCGGTGACCAAATCCCATAAGCCGGAAGGGGTCATTTTTATCTTTGGCCTTGGCTATATATTTATCGACATTGGAGACATCACCAATCTCATCCAGCATATTCAGTACTGCTTCATTGGCGCCGCCATGTGCTGGCCCCCAGAGTGAGGCGATACCGGCTGAGATACAGGCAAAGGGATTGGCGCCAGAGCTGCCGGCAATACGCACGGTTGATGTGCTGGCGTTCTGCTCATGGTCGGCATGCAGGATGAACAGCAGGTCCAGCGCCTTTGCTGTGACGGGGTCTGGCTCAAACTCCTCGCAGGGTGTGGCGAACATCATACGCATGAAGTTGGCGGTATAGCTCAGATTATTCTTTGGGTAAATAAAGGGTTCACCTTTATGCCTTTTATAACTGCAGGCAGCAATGGTTGGCATCTTGGCAATCAAACGATGGGCGGATATCTCACGGTGACGGGCATCGTGTATGTCGAGAGAATCATGGTAGAAGGCAGAGAGGGAGCCGACAACACCCACCATGGTTGCCATGGGGTGAGCATCGTAGCGGAAACCCCGGTAAAACATCTGCAGGGATTCATTGATCATGGTGTGATGACCGATGATATATTCAAACTCTTTGAGTTGCTCTGCAGAGGGCAGCTCGCTATAGAGCAGCAGATAGGCCACTTCCAAAAAGCTGCTCTGTTCAGCCAACTGTTCAATGGGATATCCCCGGTAGCGAAGAATACCCTTTTCACCATCAATAAAGGTGATGGCACTACGGCAACTGGCCGTTGCCATAAAACCGGGGTCAAAGGTAAACATCCCGGTCTTTTTATACACGGAGGTCACATCAAATGTCTTTGGCCCGACGCTGCCCTCCAGTATGGGGAGATCTATTGATGCGCCATCAGGTTGAACGGTAAGAGTTACGTGTTCTTTTTCCATATTGAAGCTCCTCGGATAGATCTGAAAGGTTGTTTTTTATAGTAGTAAGACTAGCATTATGGCGACAGGTTGCTTGATTACTTAACGGTTTGCCGTAAGAGGAGTTTAGTAAATTTTCCCATGCAATAAAAAAGCGCCTCACTGGGAGGCGCTTTTTTATAAAGCATGATGTATTCGGTTTTGGATCAGCGGGCATACCGCTTGCGGAACTTGTCAACGCGACCGGCCGTATCCATCATCTTCTGCTTGCCCGTATAGAAAGGGTGGCAAGCTGAGCAGACTTCAATATGCAGATCCTTACCCAGTGTGGAAGAGGTGGTGAACTCATTACCACAGCTGCAGTTCACTTTGATCTCATTATACTCAGGGTGGATATCCGCTTTCATGTTCGCCTCAAAAAAATGATCCATTCTCCCGCACTATTGCGGGGAAAACGGCGCATACTATGCTAATAATGTGTTGGGTGCAAGCCCCAGATTTTCAGTCATTCAGCAGTCGGAGCGAATGGGTATTACCGTTGCCTGATATGAGGGGGGTTTAGCTGCGTAGTCTTTTTGCTCGCAGGCTTCAGTCAGGCTGCGGAGATGATCTGTCAGACCATCTTCACCCATCAGGGATTCCCACATCATATGAGAGATTCGGATACAGGCCCCCATGGGTGATTTAGAGAGGCGGCGCTCCTGATCAATGCGCCATTGAAGGCAGTGCAAGCGATGCCTTTGCTGTTCTGGTGCTGACTCAATAAGTTCTTTAATTGCAGCAAGACGCATAGATTCAAAAGTATCGGCATCCTGTTGGGCCAAATTTGACCATAGTGTGAAATCCAGTGTTTGAAGGTTTCCCTGGTTTTTTTTAGTGTGCATTTCTGTAATTACTATCTAAATTTATTGGCTATAAAAAATACCGTATAAAAAACAGGTCATAATTTCACCCTAGCATGATGGCCTGTTTTTGTCTTGTGGAATGAAATGCCCGAAAGCATAAATCCAGATGTAACCCATTGTAATTGTTAAACTATGCATAACAAGGAGTGGAATTCACAGGAATTAAACGCCTTTTTTGAGTCTACAAACCGATCTATTTCAAGGGTTGATTATGTTATCAGAGAAATTTTTCCAGCAGGTCATTGAGGAAGCATTTGCCCAGTGAGGTAGGCACGAGTCTGCCATGATGGTTTTTCAATAAACCATCATGGATGCTGTTCTCGATAGATGTTGTGATTGCTGTAAAAGGAAGGCCCGTGCGCTGCTCATACAGACTTTTGGAGAACCCCTGATGCAGCCTCAGTGCGTTCATCATAAACTCTAGCGTGATCTCATCAGACGCCAGAATTTTTTGCCCGGATAAGGCATCATTAGTGCCAGCGGCTGCAAGATAGGTTGCCGGCTCCGGAAGCTTCCAGTGACGAGTGATCATGCCATTAGGGTCTGAATACTTGCCATGGGCACCAGCACCAATGCCCAGATAATCACCAAAGGTCCAATAATTGATATTATGGCGGCACTGCTCACCCTGCTGGGCATAGGCAGATACCTCATACTGGTTATAGCCCTGATCACTGAGCAGGGACTGCCCCTGTTGTTGCATCTCCCACAGATGGTCCTCCATCGGCAGGGTAGGTGGTGAATGATAAAATGGCGTACCGGGTTCCAACGTCAGCTGATAGTAGGAGATGTGTTCAGGCTTTAGCTCCATAGCCCTCTCCAGATCGAGCCGGGCCTGTGCCATATTCTGACCGGGCAGACCAAACATCAGATCCAGATTGATCCGCTCAAAACCGGCTGCTCTGGCTGAATGAAAGGCGGCAATGGCCTCATCTGGCCCATGGATGCGACCAAGTCGTTGCAGGCATCCGGCATCAAAACTCTGAACACCGATTGAGAGCCGATTCACCCCAGCGGCACGATAATGCTCAAAGCGACCGGCCTCCAGGGTACCGGGGTTTGCCTCCAGGGTGATTTCAGTGTCGGCCGGAACGGTTATCCGCTGCCGCACACCCTCCAGCAGATCGGCTATAGCGCTGCCGGAGAAGAGGCTGGGTGTGCCGCCGCCAATAAAGATACTATGCAGTGGCCGATCATAAACCTGAAATAGCTCACTCTCCAGATCGGCCAGCAGGGCATCAACATAGGCCTCTTCGTTCAGACTGCCTTTCAGTGCGCGAGAGTTGAAATCACAATAGGGGCATTTTTGAATACACCAGGGGATGTGAATATAGAGGGAGAGCGGAGGCAGTTGGAAAGTGGACATTTAAAGCAGGGTGCAGAGGTACAAATACCTCTGCACCCGATAACCTGCTATCAGGTCATACCCCGCGCCTGCAGAAAGGCCAGCTGTGAAATATCACTCCAGCGTTTTGCCTGATTGTAGAATTTGGAATAGGAGGCATAGGTCTTTTTGGTGAAGGCATCCTTGTTGGCCAGATCGGCCACCACCTCTTCGGATATCTTGCGCAGCTGCTTCAATACATCCGCTGGATAGATGCGCATATCCACCTTATGTCTGTTCAACAGGGTATCCAGCGCAGCGGGATTGCGTGCGGTGTATTCCGAGAGCAGATCCTGATTCACCACCCGGCAGGCGTTGAGCACGATGGATTGCAGATCCTTTGGCAGTGCATGCAGCGCCTTTTTATTAATGATCGCCTCCAACGTGGTGCCTGGCTCATGGAAGCCGGGATAGTAGTAGTACTTGGCTGCCTTGTAGAGACCAAAGGCCAGGTCGTTATAGGGGCCGACCCACTCGGTGGCATCGATGGCGCCGGACTGCAGAGAGGTGAAAAGCTCGCCACCCGGCAGGTTGACGGGGGTGCCGCCCAATCGCCTCAGCACCTCGCCACCCAGACCGGGGATACGCATCTTCAGCCCCTTCATGTCGGCCAGGCTGTTGATCTCCTTATTGAACCAGCCACCCATCTGCACCCCGGTATTGCCGGCGGGGGCAGGCACTAGCCCAAATGGGTCATACAGCTCTCTCCACAGTTTCAGGCCATCGCCATAGTACATCCAGGCGTTCATCTCCTGAGCGGTCAGGCCAAAAGGGACGGTAGAGAAAAACTGCGCGGCCTCGCTTTTGCCCTTCCAGTAATAGGCCGAGCCGTGGCCTATCTCGGCAGTGCCGCGGGAGACCGCATCGAAGGTCTCAAAGGCGGGCACCAGCTCTTTGGCGCCGTAGACCTTGACCCGCATGCGTCCGCCGCTCATCTCACCAATCAGCGCAGCCAGCTTGTTGGCGGCGGTGCCCAGGCCGGGGAAGTTCTTGGGCCAGGTGGTGACCATCTTCCATTTGTACTTTGCCCTGGCGTGGGCGCTGCCCGTGCCGACCAGTCCGGCGCCAACGGCCAGTGATGCGCCTCCGGCCTTTTTGATGAAATCACGACGTTGCATACGATTGTTCTCCTCTAAACAGTTTGAAGATTGGCATAGGCCGCAACCAGCCACTTGCTGCCAACGCCCTCAAAGTTGATCTGTACCCGTGCGCTGTTGCCCTGCCCCTCGGCGTTGAGTACAACACCTTCGCCAAATTTGGCATGCCTGACCCGCTGGCCCAACTGAAAGCCCGATGGCTCGGTGCGAAATGCAGTGCTGCTGCTGTGCCGTACCGGCTGTGAAACCTGCGGGCGGCTACGGATCTCCTCCATCAGCTCGGGCGGTATCTCACGCAGAAAACGGGAGGGGCGCGAGTAGTTCTCTTTGCCATGCAGGCGGCGGGTCTCGGCGTGGCTCAGATAGAGCTGGCTCATGGCGCGGGTCATGCCGACGTAGCAGAGGCGCCGCTCCTCCTCCAGCCGTTCCGGGTCATCGGCAGAGAGGCTGTGGGGAAACAGTCCCTCCTCCAGTCCGCCAATAAAGACCAGCGGAAACTCCAGCCCCTTGGCCGAGTGCAGGGTCATCAGCTGGACACAATCCTCAAACTTGTCACCCTGTGCCTCGCCAGCCTCCAGCACCGCATGGGCGAGGAAGGCGGCCAGATCATCCAGCTCGTCATCGGCAGATCCCCCAGGGGACCCTCTCGCAGGCTCACCTTGTTCATGGGTGAACTGGCGGGTGGCGTTGACCAGCTCCTCCAGGTTTTCGATCCGATCCTGACCCCGGCCATCACGGTTCTTCTCAAAATGTTCAACCAGTTTGCTGGCGGCGATGGCATGCTCGGCGGTCTCTGCTAGGGTCAGATCCGTTGTGGCGGCCTGCAGCTCTTCGATCAGATCGAGAAATCTGCGCAGGGCATTGGCAGCGCGGGGTGTCATGCCGCCCCCTTTGAGCAGCTCGTGCGCCGCCTTCCACAGGGAGCAGTGAAGATCCCGCGCATGGGCGCGCACCGCGTCCAGCGTGCGCGGGCCGATGCCTCGGGGTGGCATATTCACGGCGCGTTCGAAGGCGGCATCATCGTCCTGGCTGGAGACCATGCGCAGATAACCCATCGCATCCTTGATCTCGGCTCGCTCGAAGAAGCGTAACCCGCCGTAGACACGGTAGGGAATTCGGGACTGGATCAGCGTCTCTTCAAACTGGCGTGACTGGGCGTTGGAACGGTAGAGGATGGCGGCTTCAGCCCGCTGGTGGCCCTGATTGATAAAGTCACGAATACGGTCGATCACAAAGCGGGCCTCATCCACCTCATTGAAGGCGGCGTAGAGTCGGATCGGGTCACCCTCACCGCCGTCGGTCCAGAGGTTTTTACCCAGCCGGGAGGGGTTGTTTTCGATCAGCGCATTGGCGGCACTGAGGATATTGCCGGTGGAACGGTAGTTCTGCTCCAGCCGCACCAGCTGTGAACCGGCATAATCCTGCTGAAACTGCTGGATATGCTCCACCCGTGCGCCACGCCAGCCGTAGATGGACTGGTCGTCGTCGCCCACCGCAAACAGATTATTACGGCTGCCCGCCAACAGCCGCAGCCAGGCGTACTGGATCTCGTTGGTGTCCTGAAATTCGTCGACCAGGATATGCTGAAAACGCTCCTGATAGTGTTGCAGAATATCAGGTCGGTCACGCCACAGCTCATGGGCGCGCAGTAGCAGCTCGGCAAAGTCGAGCAGCCCGCCGCGCTCGCAGGCCTTCTCGTACTCCTGGTAGATGTGGATCATCTGCCGCTGCCAGGGGTCGCCCCCATCATCCAGATGTTTCGAACGCAGCCCCTCATCCTTGCGGGCATTGATGAACCACTGTGCCTGCCGGGGCGGCCAGCGGGCCTCGTCAATATTGAGTGCCCGCATGGTACGTTTGATCAGGCGGAACTGGTCGTCGGAATCCAGAATCTGAAAACCCTGTGGCACCCCGGCATCCTGCCAGTGGGCGCGCAGCAGGCGGTGCGCCAGACCATGAAAGGTGCCGACCCACATGCCGCCGACCGGCATATTCAACAGGTTTTCAATCCGGTCGCGCATCTCCCGCGCTGCCTTGTTGGTGAAGGTAACGGCCATAATCGACCAGGGGGAGGCGTGTTCCACCTGAATCAGCCAGGCGATGCGGTGCACCAGCACGCGGGTCTTGCCGCTGCCGGCACCGGCCAGTACCAGCATGCCGCCCGCCGGGGCAGAGACCGCTTCGCGCTGGGCGTCGTTCAGATCATCGAGAATAGAGGAGACATCCATCCGACCATTTTACCTGATATAAGCATGGACTTTAGAAAAAATGACTTTTATCCTCTCTTTGCAACGATTGGCCGTTACCTAAAAGATGTTATGAATCTCCAGATAGACAATGCGACCTACCTCAAGCTGAAGCGTATCGCTGCGGTTTTTATGCGGGATGAGCGGCATAATCACACCCTCTCTCCCACGGCGTTGGTCAATGAGGCCTATCTGCGTCTGCATCCTGCTGGTGAGAAGGGTAGCGCTGAGCACCGGTTTTTTCTTGCTTCTGCGGCGCGTGATATGCGCCAGATTCTGGTGGATTATGCTCGGGCTAAAAAGGCAGAGAAACGGGGTGGCGGCCTGCCGGCCATGACCCTGGATGAGAGCATTCATGCCGGTGTTGCTGCAACTGTTGATATTCTTGCCCTGAACAGTGCGCTGGAAAAGATGGCGGCATCCGATATGGCCAAGGTGCATATTGTGGAGATGCGCTACTTCTGCGGCATGACCCTGGAGGAGATTGCCACAGAGCTGGAGATCTCGCTGGCCACGGTAAAACGCAAATGGACAACCGCCCGAGCCTGGCTGTTCCGGGAGCTGTCGGATTGAGCCAAACGGCGGAGAGGCTCGAGCTGCTTTTTTGCCAGGCCCTGCAACAGGCTGCGGAAGATCGCCGTGACTGGCTGAAAAAGCACTGTGCCGATGCAGCGATGCTGAATGAGCTGTTCTCGCTGCTCGATGCGCATGAGCAGGCGGGGGATTTCATGGCGCAGCCGCTGCAGGTTGATGTCGACAGCATTGTTGAGTCTGAGCTGATTGGCCGCCAGTTGGGCCCCTATCAGATTGACAGCCTGCTGGCCCATGGCGGCATGGGCCGTATCTACCGGGCGCAGCGTAACGATGGGGCATACGAACAGCAGGTTGCGATCAAACTGATCGAATCCGGTCATATTGATCCCGCACTGTTACGCTATGAACGCCAGATCCTGGCTGATCTGCACCATCCCAACGTTGTCTCCCTGATCGATGGCGGCTCGCTGGAGGAGGGGATACCCTATCTGGTGATGGAGTATATCCAGGGGCGGCCCATCGACCGCTATGTGCGGGAAGAGCGGCTCTCCCGCCACCAGACGCTGCGTCTCTTCTGTCGCCTGGCCAGGGTGGTCAGCCAGACCCACCAGTATGGCGTGATCCACTGCGATCTCAAACCTGACAATATCCTGGTCACTGATGAGGGTGATCTCAAGCTGCTTGATTTTGGGGTGGCGCATCTCTACTCCATTGCTGCCGCTGAACAGGCGCCGATCAGTCATGCCCTGACCCCCGAATATGCCAGCCCCCAGCGCCATAAAGATCCGCTGCCCAGGGTCAGTGATGATATCTACAGCCTGGGGGTCATTTTTGGCGTGATGCTGAGTGGTGAGCAACCCGGGAAACCACTTGCCAGTGATGGTGGCTGCCGTGCCGGGCAGAGCCATATCGAGAGTCATCTGGGGCGGGAGCGGCGGGCGATCTTTCGCAAAGCGACCAATCCCGACCCGCAACAGCGTTACCCGACGGTTGATGCGATGAATGCCGATATCTTCCGCTGGTTTGATCGGGAGCCACTGCTGGCAATGGGTGGCAAACCCGGTTATCGGTCGAGGAAATTTCTGCGCCGATATTGGATCAGGATCGGCATCAGTGCCGCCATGCTGGCGTTGATAGTCAGCATGCTTGTTGTCTGGCAGTCGCAGAGAGAGAGGGCAGCGCAGGCGCAGACACTGGCTGTGGCGCAGGTTGAGTCGGCACTGCGGGAGCTGGATGACCGGATGGAGCGGCTCTCCGGCTCGACCCTGGCGCGAGTCTCTGCGGTTGAAGATACCCTGAATCGGCTACAGCAGATGAGCCTTCAGCAGCCGCTGAACCGTGAGATCAAGCGTGCTGTGGCCGATGCCAATATGAAACTGGGGGATCTGTTGGGGCATCCGTTTCACCTGCATCTAAATCAGTTCGAGCGCAGTCGTACTCATCTCAAGCAGGCATGGGCGCTCTATCGGGAGCTGTTTGCCGAAGAGTCGGATAGCTTCCCGGCTGCGATGCAGATGGCCAAGGCCGAACGCATGCTTGTCGCGCTCAGGGTCTATCTCGATGGTGAGCCGGAAAAGGGACTTGAGCGGTTGCAAAAGACGCTCTCCCAGCTCAGGCAACTGAAGCGCAGCAGCCTGCTGCACAATGGCCAACTGGCGATACAGCACCTGGCCATCGCCCACGTGCTGACCCGGCTGGGGCGGATGGAAGAGGCGACCGACAGCTATCGGAGGGTTGAAGCGTTGCTGCAACATCCCAACGACTCAAAGGATGAGTATGAGCTGGAACACAACCTGCGCATCTACAACTTTTTTCTGGATGAAAAGGCGGCATTCACCCTGGCCAGCAGTGATTACAGCAGCGCCAAAATGGCATTTGAAGGGATTCTGCAACGCGCCGGAGCGAGCACCTTTTGGCGGGATCAACGCCGTCGCAG
>JAJRZI010000145.1 GCA_024275295.1 Gammaproteobacteria bacterium
AGGATGGTGAGTTGTTCTGGCGAACTGATGGGACAAGTTTTCCGGTAGAGTATGTCAGTACCCCCATCTTTGAAGATGGTGAACTCAAGGGTGCAGTTGTTACCTTTAACGATATTAGCGAGCGCAAGGCGCTTGAGAAAGAGCAGAATATGATGGAGGTTCAGCTCCGTCATGCGCAGAAGCTGGAGTCTATTGGCCAGCTTGCTGCAGGCATTGCCCATGAGATCAATACCCCCACCCAGTTTGTAAGTGACAATGCCCGTTTTCTGCAGGAGGCCTTTGAAGATCTTGGCCAACTGATTGAGGTTCACAACCATCTGGTTGAAACAGCTGAAAAAGGCCCCGTGCCCTTAGAGCAGATCACCAAAGCAAAAGAGCTTGCTGAAGAGATCGACCTTGATTATCTGCTGGAAGAGATTCCCAAGGCCATTGACCAATCCATGGATGGACTGCGGCGCATCTCCAAGATCGTGCGGGCGATGAAGGAGTTCTCACACCCTGGCACGGAAGAGAAGAGTCCCATTGATATCAATATTGCCATCCAGAGCACCATTGATGTCTCCCGAAATGAGTGGAAATACCATGCAGAGATGGTGACAGATCTGGATCCTGATCTGCCGCCAGTGCCTTGTATTCCTGGAGAGTTTAATCAGGTTATCCTGAATGCCATCGTCAATGGCGCTCATGCTATTGCTGATGTCGCAGGCGACAACCCGGAGGAGAGAGGCACCATCACGCTGAGCACCTGCCATGAGGGGGACTGGGCAAAAATCACCATCAGTGATACGGGGACAGGTATCCCGGAGAAGATACGGGCAAAGATCTTCGACCCCTTCTTCACCACCAAAGAGGTTGGCAAGGGCACCGGTCAGGGGCTGGCTATCGTCTACTCAGCAGTAGTCGATAAGCATGGTGGCACCATTGATGTGGAGAGTGAAGTGGGCAAAGGGACGACCTTCATTATCCGGCTGCCGCTTCATCCGGCAACATAAGGAGAGGCTGGCAGATGAAAAAACGCATTCTCTTCGTAGATGATGAACAGAGCCTGCTGGATGGCCTGCGCCGGGCGCTCAGAGGGCAGCGTAAGGAGTGGGATATGGTGTTTGCCCTGAGTGGGCGTGAGGCGCTTGAGCTGGCAAAGAGTGAGCCTTTTGATGCGGTGGTCTCTGATATGCGCATGCCGGGTATGGATGGCATAGAGCTGCTGAATAAACTGCTCTCCCTCCAGCCTGACCTGATACGCATTGTGCTGTCGGGACATGCTGATAAAAACATGACCATGCATTCGGTGATGCTTACCCACCAGTACCTGGCCAAACCCTGTGATATTGAGATACTGAAGGCGGTGCTGTCGCGCGCTTTCCATCTTCGGGAGGCGCTGACCAATAAGCGGCTTCAAGGGTTGGTGGCTGGCATGAGCTCTCTGCCCAGTCTGCCTGCCGTCTTTAATGAATTAACGAAGCGCCTGCAATCTCCCGACACTACGATTCGTGAGATTGGAGAGATCCTTGCCAAGGACCCGGCTATGACGGCGGAGATCCTCAAGATGGTGAATTCGGCCTTCTTTGGTATTGGTCGGCATGTTTCCAGCCCGGCAGAAGCGGCATCACTGCTGGGGCTTAACATACTCAAGGCACTGGTTCTTTCTGTTGGTATTTTCTCCCAATTCAATGCATCACAGTTCAAAATCAAGGATTTCTCTATTGATGTTTTATGGCGACACAGCCTGGCGGTAGGTGCCCTTGCCAAGCGAATTGCTCAAACCAAAGAGTGTGAAAAGGAGTTTATTGAGAATTGTCTGCTGGCAGGGTTACTGCATGATATTGGCATATTGATACTGGCGCAGAATACCCCTGATGAATTTATTCAGTGCAGAATTCTGATGGCAGAGCAGGGAGTGGAGAGATATTCAGCTGAACAGGAGGTCTTTGGTGCAACGCATGGCATGGTGGGTGCCTATCTGCTGGGTCTGTGGGGGCTTGAGGATCAGGTGGTCGATGCCGTTGCCTTCCACCAGCAGCCTGGCAGTACCGCTTATGCGGGATTTACCCCTCTTGCTGTGGTTCATGTTGCTGATATGCTGGATAAAACGGGACCAGGGCAGGATCTGGCGGCACTTGAGTCTGCCCTCGATATGGATTACATCCAGAGGCTGGGGCTTAGTGACCAGCTGGCTGGTTGGCAGGCCTTGCATGCTACAGCTGATGAGGTGCAAGAGCTGTGAGTGACCATGTTCTCTTTGTGGATGATGATCCGCATATCCTGGATGCCTTCCGTCGTCAATTCCGTAAGCAGTTCAAGGTAAGCACGGCCCCTGGAGGCATGGAAGGGCTTGAGCTTATCCAGAAATCCACCCCCTTTGCAGTGGTTGTTGCTGATATGCGCATGCCGAACATGGATGGCGTTCAGTTCTTAAAAGAGGTGAGAAAACAGGTTCCGAATACCGTACGGCTGATGCTGACGGGTAATGCAGATCAGCAGACAGCCATGGATGCCGTCAATGAGGGCAATGTCTTCCGTTTTCTGACCAAGCCCTGCTCAGAGATAGTGCTTGCCAAGGCACTGCAGGCCGGGATTGAGCAGTACAGGCTCATTACGGCTGAGCGGGAACTGCTGGAGGGGACTCTGAATGGGGCTATAAAACTCCTGACTGATATTCTCTCCCTGGTGGCGCCAGACTCCTTTGGCCGTGCCATGGCCCAGCGAGAGATGGCCAGCAGACTGGCTCAGGCCTTAGCCATCACCGATACCTGGGATATCGAGTTGGCAGCCATGCTCTCCAATATTGCTGCGGTCACCATTCCGCCTGAAACCCTGGTTAAGGCCTACTCAAAAAAGCCGCTGTCAGAAGGTGAGCAGCAGATGATCTCTCAGCTGCCAAAGGTCAGCAGTGACCTGCTTGCCAATATCCCGCGATTGGATAAGGTGGCCAGAATTGTACTCTATCAGCGGAAAAACTTTGATGGTTCTGGATTCCCTTCAGACGCATTAACAGGTGATGCGATACCGCTGGAGAGTCGTATTCTTCGGGTGGTGAGTGATCTTAGTCAGCTGGAGATGCATCATGGTCTATCCCATAGTGCCGCCCTGGCACAGATGGGGAAGCGAAATGGTTTGTATGATCTCCGGGTTCTGCAGGCGGCTGTGGCATTGCAGGCGGATGGGGATGCGGCCAGCAGGGTTGCTCTTCCTATTGATGTGGGTGTTGCGGAACTCAGGCCGGGGCAGGTTCTCATCTCTAACATTGAAACGGTGGATGGGCAGCTGATTTTCAGTGCTGGAAATGCGCTTACCGCCACTACCGTACATAAGCTGCAAAATTATGCCGCACTCTCAAAGATAAAAGAGCCTATTCGGGTGACTGTTCCGGTGGAAGAAGATTAGGGGGTGTTAACAATCACCGTTCGTGGCGTGATTCTGGCCCTTTTCCGTGCTGGCGGCGTTGCGGCTCGTTGCAATAGAATGACTATTACGCCTCGCCGCGCCTTGCCAGCACGAAAAATGACTCAGAATCACGCTCACTCAGGTAATTGCTAACACCCCCTGGCAGGCACTCTTTGATGTGCGTAATTAACGGCTGTATCTGGGAGCGGAAGCTTTCACTCTATAGTGGTTGTGCTTTTCCACGGTTCTTAGTCCATATCATTTAGTGGTCGTGGCGGTGTAATGTGATAGCCTTGGGCATAATCCACTTTCAGCTTGCGCAGCAGCTGTAGAATCTCCTGATTCTCGACAAACTCGGCAACGGTTTTCTTATTCATTACCCGTCCAATCTCACTGATGGATTTCACCATGGCATGGTCGAAATCATCAATATCCATGTTTTTTACGAACATGCCATCGATCTTGATGATGTCCACGGGTAGATTCTTCAGGTAGGCAAAGGATGAGAGACCGCTGCCAAAATCATCCAGGGCGAAAAGGAACCCTTGAGCCTTCAGTGCCTTAAAAAAGCGCACAGCGTGGTTCAGTTGGTTGATGGCTGCTGTTTCTGTCACCTCAAAACAGATTTTCTCTGGCGGCACCAGCGTATTCTCAAAAGTAGAAAGAATAAAATGAAGCATATCCTTTTCACCAAGAGAGTGTCCTGAGAGGTTGATATTGCAGAGTGATAGCTGCTCAAGCCTATCTGGATGGTTGCTCAACCAGTCCACTGCGTGTTGAATTACCCACCGATCCAGCTTGGGTGAGAGGTAGTAGTGCTCTGCAGCGGGTAAGAACTCATCTGGCAGGATTATCTCTCCGTTTTCACCCAGCATCCTAACCAGCAGCTCATAATGATCACCCTCGCAGGCATCTTCAGCGATAGGTGCGATGGTCTGATAATAGAGGCAAAAGCGGTTCTCCTGAAGCGCCTCATTGACGCGGTTTACCCACTGCACCTCATTCATTCGGTCAGTCATCTCCTGATCACTGGCGCTGCCTACATGAATGATATTGCGGCCCTGATCTTTGGCCACATTACAGGCTGTCTCTGCTGCGCTAAGTACCGCATTGACGCTCACGCTGTTGTGGTCAATAGGCGCCAGCCCGATGCTGATGCCGGTCTCAAACTGCCTGCCTTCCCACTCAAATTGAAAATTTTTCAGCATTTCATGGCGGCTGCTGATAATTCTTTTTGCCTCCTCCAGACTACAGTTTGCCAGCATGATGCCAAATGCATCTCCTGCCAGCCGCGCCAACAGATCGCCATTGCGCTGTTGTGATGCCAGCCACTGTGCCAATTGCCGTAGCAGTTCATCACCGGCTACGTGGCCGCAGGTGTCATTGATGATGTGGAATTGATCGATATCCAGAAATCCCAGCACATGTTTCCTGCCATTATGCTGTGCTGATTCTAGAAAGGGCTGCAGCTGAATCTCAAATGTTTGCCGATTGGCCAAGCCGGTAAAGATGTCATGCTTTGATTGGTAAGCGAGCTTTTCAGTCAAACCCTGAACCTCGGCGGCGCTTTGTGCCAGGCATGCTTTCATCTCCATGGTTCGCCGGTATTGGGCGATGCCTGACTCTATGGCTACGGCCATGTTTTCCGGGCTGCAGGGCTTATTCAGAAATTTAAACACCCGCCCCTGATTTACCGCATCCACCACTATTTTCTGATCTGCCAGGCCGGTCAACATGATGCGCACAGTGTCTGGGGCAAGCTCCCTTAATGTCATTAGCAATTGCATTCCATCCATGCCCGGCATAGCCATATCTGAGATGACTACTGCATAGGGCCCCTCTTTTTTTACCCGCTCAAGAGCTTCATGGCCGCTTAATGCCGTATCCATTAGAAACCGCTTGTGCAGGCTGCGTTTATAGGCGGCAAGCATATTGGGTTCATCATCCACAAAGAGGATTTTGTCCGTCATGGTTATCACTTTCTGTGTATTGGAATTATGAGTTTAGTCTCATAGTGTAGTTTGTATCTGGTGACCTTTTAACCTGGACGGTGTACTGCGGTGATATAGATAATACTTTTATTCCACATCTGCTGACCTATACTGGTTTGAGCATGAGGCTGTTTTGTTCTCTCTATCTGGATTCAGAGAGCTAATACCAATAAACCAAATATACAGTGGGCCATGGACAAATCTATTGAATCAGTCCTGTATGGGGCAAACCTTACCTTTGTTGCAGAACTTTATACCCGCTATCGGAGAGATCAACGGAGTGTTGATTCCAGTTGGAGTCTGTTTTTCTCTCAGCTGGGGGATGATGAGGCGGCTGTGTTGCAGGATCTATGTGGGGCCAGTTGGGCTGCATCCTGTTCGAGTGTGGTTGAATCATCCACAACAGCATCTGTATCTACTCCAGATACTGTTGAAAAGACCAGTCGTGAGGCAACGCTGCACTCTATTCGGGCATTGATGCTGGTACGTGCCTATCGTGTACGTGGGCACCTGAATGCCAATTGTGATCCGCTGGGGCTGGAGAGTAAAGAGATCCATCCCGAGTTGGACTACAGAACCTACGGCTTCAGTGATGCAGATCTGGACAAATCCATTTTCATTGATCATGTTTTGGGATTGGAGTGTGCCACCCTGCGGGAGATTATTCAGACGCTGCAGGAGACCTATTGTGGCAATATTGGCGTTGAATTCCTGCATATTCAGGATCCTGAACAGAAGTCATGGATTCAGCGCCGCATTGAGGGTATCCATAATCAGACCTCATTTACCGAGAAGGGGAAGAAGGCAATATTGGAACGCCTGATTGAGGCGG
>JAJRZI010000146.1 GCA_024275295.1 Gammaproteobacteria bacterium
CCCATTGCCGAAAATCACTTCCTGCTGAAAACCGTGTTGCACGACACTTTACAGATCTACTCATGCCTGCAGGCGGGCAGGCGGGAGGCATAATGTCCAGATTCGACGCCAGCCGCATCCGGAAGGTGCTGATCATTCGCTTGGGAGGCCTGGGCGATCTGGCGTTATGCAGCGCCATTATCGATGATCTTGTAAAGGCGATGCCGCAAGCGGAGTTTCATCTGCATACCGAGCCTCCGTGGCGGCAATTGTTTTCGAATGATCCGCGATTATCACAGATATTTGATTACCCGATTCGCAAGCAGCCATGGCTGGAGGGGGCAAGGTGGTGGGTTCGGCTGCTGGCCGGAGAGCATTATGACCTGATTGTCGATCTGCAATGTAATGACCGCAGTTGGCTGCTACTGGCGGTTGCAAAGATACTGGGAAAAGCCCCGCGATGGGTGGTCAGTCGCAAAAGTGGTTTTCCATACAGTTTTCGGAACAGGCCTCACTCTACGAATGTGCCTGCAATCCAGTTGCTGCGCATGCCGCTGGCGCTGCTGGGGATAGCCGCCAATGCGGATTGTCCGGTGCTGTTCAGCCACCGGGATGATATTGAAGCGGTGGCCGGGATGTTGTCACCCCTGGGCGGCGACAGCTTTGGTGTGCTGGTGCCGGGGTGCAGCGCGGCACGGGCAGACAAGCGCTGGGGTGTTGCCAACTATGTCGCAATGGGAGCGCAGTGGCTGGCGACCGGGCGGATTCGGCATATCGTGATCCTGGGAGGCGCAGATGAGGCCGATGTGTGCCAGCAGGTTGCCGACGGGATTGGCGCAGCGGTGCTGAATCTTTGTGGCAAGACCTCCCTGACGCAGATCCTCCCGGTGGTGGAGGCAGCCTGTGGTGTGGTCAGCAACGATACGGGCATCGCGCATATCGTAGCGGCGGCAAGGGTGCCAATGGTGGTGATTTGTGGCCCGACACTGGCAACCCGAACCAAGCCGCTGGGTGAACATGTCAAGGCGTTACAGATTGATCCAGACTGTTTTCGGGAGCATTCAGTGGAGGTATGCATGGCGCGGCTGGCTCCGGATCAAGTGCTGCAGGAGCTGCTGGGCATTGATTCCGCCATTCAGATGATATCCCGATAGAGATCGGCATACTGTTTCACAATGGCGTCTTCGCTGTAATGGGTTTCCAGTTGAATGGCGCCCTGGTAGGCCAGTTCATCCCGCATGGCTGGAGTATCAATCAGTTGGCATAGCGCATCGGCCATGGCCTCTGGCGCTCCGATGGGAACCAGTATGCCGCTCTCTCCTGAATCAATCAGCTCAACCGGCCCCTCTGCAGCGGTTGACAGCACGGCTGTGCCATTGGCCCAGGCCTCCAGGATCACATTGCCAAAACCCTCCTGGATGGAGGAGCAGACAACGATGTCTGCAATCTGGTAGAGCGGCGCGGTGTTGCTTTGCCATCCCGCCCAGATGATCCGGTCTGCAACCTGTAACGACTGTGCAAGCTGCATCAGCGCCTCTCGCTCCGGCCCCTCACCCGCCAGCAGTAGCTTGCACTGTTGCTGTGAATAGCGTTTCCTGAGCAGGGCAAACGCGCTGATGAGCGTATCCAGCCCTTTGATGCTATGGAGTCTGCCAACACTGCACAGCAGGATGTCGTCAGCTGCAACGCCATACTGTTGTCGCAAGCATGACTTCTCCTTCACCGAGAGCGGGGTTGGGGCAGTAACAAAATTGGGGATCATATGGACACGGTCTGCGGGCATGCCGCTCCTGACCATATAATCACAAAGCCCTCGGGTGTTGCATACCCAGTGATCTGCATGGGCATATTGCCGGGGGTTATAGTAACCGCCAATGCGGCAGACCAGCCGAACTCCTGTTCTGTTCAGGCGGGTCAATCGGGCAGCACGGCCCAGATAGGTCTGGACAATATCGATCTGTTGCTGTTTGACAATGCGGTTAATAGCGTAACGGGAATAGAGATCCCAGATGCCTTTCATGGGCAGTCTGTGGAGTCTGACCGCAGGATCGAGCCTGTCTGCATACCCGCAGCGGCTTGATACCAGAGCCTCGGTGGGGTGCGTTGCGCTGTGCATTGCATTTACCAGTCTACTGAAGAAATATTCAGCGCCGCCGGGCTGTCTGCTGGCAATAATATGCAATGTGTGCGGACCTGTCCCCAAACCTAACGTACTCATTGCAACATGCCTCTTTTGATCAAAAGCCCTCTATGGCACAGAAATATTTGGCGTAATAGCGGTTAACAGCCCCTAGCCGGTGGAGCATATCACAGACATTATTGATATAATTGCCCGTCAACTTTGGTGGCGGTAAAGGCTTAAGGATTTGTATCTGTTGAATCGGGTTTTTTATTGGCTTGGATGGTTGTTTCGCAGCAAAGTGACCACGGATGCGGGGGTGCTGGTACTGCAGCCGCTGCCAGGTATCGGGGATATGGTCTGGCACCTGCCTGCGCTGAATGCACTGGCGGCCAGTCGGGGGAGAGTGATGGTGATGACCAAGCCCCGCTCTTTGTCAGATCAATTGCTGCTGGATAGTGATGCTGTATCCGGTGTTGTGTGGCTGGAGAGGGCCTCTGGCAAGCACGATGGCCTGGTTGGTTACTTCCGGCTGGTGGCGGATTTGAGCCATATGCAGCTGCGGGAGGCCTGGGTGATGCACGGTTCCTGGCGCTATCCACTGGCGCTCTATCTTGCGGGTGTGCGAAAGATTATTGCTCCCGGAAGGGGGCTGCAAAAATTATTTTCTGATCCCGCCTTCTGGCTGCAAAAGGCTCAATTAAGAAGCCATCCGATTGACCGTGCTGAATATATGCTGGCAAAAGCGGGCATTGAAGTGGGTGAACACAGCGGAAGCCTGACAGCCTCACCCGAACAACTGAAAAGGGTGCAGCAGCGATACCTGCACTGTGCGTTGATTGTGTTGGGTATCGGCTCCTCCGAACCCTACAAACAGTGGGGCGTGGAGCGGTTCGCCAAATTGGCCGACAGGCTGCTGGGGCAGGGCTATCATCTGGTGCTTGTTGGTGGCCCGGATGAGCAACCCTTGGCGGGTCAGGTTCAGAAGTTGGTGGCGGATGACCGTCTGTATCTGGAGATCGGCCAGCCGCTCCCGTATGTGATTGCCTTGCTGGTATCGGCGCAGGCCTATGTCGGCAATGATACAGGTGTACTCAATATGGCGCTGGCCAGTGGGGTGCCAACCCTCGGTCTGTTTGGTGGCTCGGAACCCTTGTCACATGTATCAACCCTGCATGCCATTGTCCCCAAAAATCACACTGACGGCATGGCGGGAATCTCCGTGGAACAGGTTAGTGCTACGTTATCGGTGATGCTGGGAACGAATGAATGAAAGCGATTACTGATAATTTCTACCGCTGGGGCTGGCTGGTTCCGTCGGTTCTGCCGCTGACCCAGCTGGGGGGGCGTGCGCTTTTTACTGTTACTGTATGGCTCTATTTTCTCTGGGGATGTGCCGTTTTCGTGCGGGAAAAGGTTGAGCTGGATAGAAAAATCCTGCTGCTGTTTCTGGCGCTGATTGTAAGCTACAGCCTCAGTATTCCGTTTGCCGAGGATTCAACCCGGGCATTCCACAAGTGGGCAGGTTATGTTGCGATGGCCTCGGCATTTCTCTTCACCTGGATGGTGCTGGAGGCAAAAGGTCTGGAGTCTGCACAGCGGTTGGTAAAGTGGGTTGCTATCCTGGGTCTTGCGATGGTGGCTGTGGCCTATATTCTGCTCTCTATCCAGATCCAGGCGCCTGATTTTACGCCCACACAGCAGATGCGGGAGGATTCAATGCCCTATCTGCTGCCGTTTATTCTGCTGTTTCTCTATTCAGCCAAAACGGTATATCTGCGGTGGGGCGGCATCGTACTGGTCACAGCGGCGCTGATGTATTATGTGTTCCTGTCAGAGGGGCGTGCCGCTCAGCTGGCTGCGGTAGCTGCGATCTTTGTGTCGCTGCTGATCGCTCTACGGGTGCGGTGGTATATTGCGGGAATTACCGCAGCTGTGGTTCTGGCACTGGTAGCGGCCGGCAACTGGGACACCTTTATCCAGCTCTCCGGTGATGAGCAGGATCTCTACAAGATACTGAATCACGTCACCTCTCACCGATGGGAAATATGGGATCATGCGATTGAGCATGCGCCCGATTGGCATTTTATCGGATATGGGATGGGGAATCTGAAATTTATCGAGGATGTAGTCACCATCTCTAGTGGCAGCCAGGGTGGCAGCCAGGTCAAGCACCTGCATAATTTCATTTTGGATGTCTGGTATGAAACGGGCTGGCTGGGTCTGATCGCATTATGCCTCTTTGTTGGATCAGTGCTGTTCAGCGCCGTCAGGGTATTACAACGATTTAACCGTGAAGAGAGGATGCATGCTGGGGTTGCCCTGGCAAGTGTTTGCGCCATTCTGGTTGCCGGCCTCTTCAGCTTCTCCTATGCTTCAAAACAGTTTGGGGTATATTTGATGCTCTCTCTTGCGCTTCTGACCTGGCTCTCCCGGCAGGTTAACCCGGATGGCGCTCCATGAGTCTTGTGGTTAATTAAGGGATAAAAAATGCCGCCCCTTGGCGGCATTGTCGGTTATTCATATTGAGGCTATGCAAATTTGGCAAGAATCGCAGCAGCTGGAATATCTGCAAGCTCTGGCGGCATGGTGTTTGAGATGGCTTCTGGTTGTATCTCTTGTAGTGCAAGGGTGGGCAGAGGAAACTCATTCCCATATACGGTAGCGGGACTCTCTACCTGTGTTGCGCTACTGCTGTAAATCAATTCACCACTGGCTATATCAATCACAGTAATCATCACTTTTCTCCCGTCTACTGACTCTTACCTAGTTTATCGGCGCTCTATTTGATTACTTAAGGGTATTTTGTGTGATGGGATATGCATATATCGTTGCATTGTATAAGCTGTTTCGCGATGATGCCTAAAGAGCAGCGGAGATAAGATGTGAGTTGGTGGGGAAAAGTAGTTGGCGGAGCCTTTGGATTCATGGTGGGTGGCCCATTAGGTGCGCTGCTGGGTGCGGCGCTGGGGCATAATCTGGATAAGGGGCTTGCGGGCCTGGAGGGGACAGAAGAGTTCGATCCGGGTGATCGCGAGCGGGTGCAGACGGCCTTTTTTACCGCCACCTTCTCTGTGATGGGGCATGTGGCCAAGATAGATGGCCAGGTCTCTGCCGATGAGATCGCCCTGGCACAGTCGGTAATGGATGAGATGGATCTGGCTCCGCATCTGCGTCAGACGGCCATGCGCCTGTTTACTGAGGGGAAGTCGGCTGGTTTTCCGCTGGATGATGTACTGGATCAGTTTCGACAGGAGTGTCACCGGCGCAATACCTTGATTCAGATGTTTATTGAGATCCAGATCCAGGCGGCCTATGCAGATGGCAAGATGGATTCAGCAGAGGAGCAGCTGCTGTTGCATATTTGCTCTAAGCTTGGCATTTCTGAATTTATCTATCGCCGTCTGGAGCAGATGATCTGTGCTGAGCGGGGATTCAATGGCGGAAGAAGACGGCAGCGTGGTGCACCACCCGTACAGCCGCAAGGGCTGTCGCTGAAAGATGCCTATGCGATCCTTAATGTCTCACCAGATACCGGTGATAGTGAAGTAAAAAAGGCCTACCGTCGCCTGCTGAGTCAACACCACCCTGATAAGCTGGTGGCCAAAGGGTTGCCGGAAGAGATGATGAAGATGGCCACGCGCAAGACCCACGATATTCGCAAGGCCTACGAAAAAGTGAAAGAGGCGCGTGGGCTATAACTACTTAATTTGAGAGAAAAGATGTCTGAAAATCTGATTGCCCCCTCCATCCTCTCTGCCAATTTTGCCAAGCTGGGTGAAGAGGTGGATAACATCCTGGCATCGGGGGCAGATATTGTGCACTTCGATGTGATGGATAATCACTATGTGCCCAACCTCACCATTGGCCCACTGGTCTGTGAGGCGTTGCGCAGGCATGGGGTGACAGCACCTATCGACGTGCATCTGATGGTCAAGCCGGTGGATCGTATCGTCCCTGACTTTGCCAAAGCGGGTGCGACCTACATCACCTTCCATCCCGAAGGTTCAGAGCATATCGACCGCACCCTGCAGCTGATTCAAAACGAGGGCTGCAAATCTGGTCTGGTATTTAACCCGGCCACCCCCCTGTCGCATCTGGAATATGTGATGGACAAGGTGGATATGATCCTGCTGATGTCTGTGAACCCCGGTTTTGGAGGGCAGAGTTTTATCCCTGCCACGCTGGATAAGCTGCGTCAGGTGCGCAAGATGATCGATGAATCAGGGCGGGATATCCGGCTGGAGATCGATGGCGGCGTAAAGGTGGATAACATCTGTGAGATTAGAGAGGCGGGAGCTGATACCTTTGTTGCCGGTTCTGCAATCTTTGGGGCAGCAAATGAAGCTGATCCGCATCACTATGACAGCATCATTCAAGCGATGCGGGATGAACTGGCTAAAGCTGATATATGAGATTGCCTCACCCAATAGCTGCGTTGGGCACTGCTGTGCTGATTGCGGCTGCCCACCATTACCGCTCTGCACAGCCTATCGCTATTGAAGAGCAACTGTTTTATATCGCCGTGCTTGTGCTGCTGGTGATCAGCAGCCTCTGCTGGGTTGTACAGTCAGCTGCAGACCCCGAGCGCATCAGAAAAGCCAAAATGCCACGTGGTGTAAAGGTCAGTATGGCGGCCTTTTTTCTGGTGTCGGGTTTGATGACCGTTGGGGCGCTAGTGCTGCTGCCGGTGATGGGGCTGTCGGCCTTGAAGGTTATGGTTGGGCCAGCAGCCCCCTTTCTTTTGCTTGGCGGAGCTGTTGTCTTTCTGCCCTTTATTGAAAAACGGGTACATTAAGTATCCACTAATAAAGTAGTCACTCTTCTATGTTGAATAAACCTCAAATGATCCTGCTTGATCTTGATGGCACCCTTGTTGATAGCGTGCATGACCTGGCCTTTTGTGCTGATGCCATGATGGATCAATTAGGGCTCCCCACCCATGGTGAAGAAAAGGCTCGAGACTGGGTCGGCAACGGCATGGAGCGGTTTGTACGTAGAGCCTTGGTTGGTACTCTTAAAGGGGAACCGGATGAGGCCCTATTCCAACTGGCTTACCCCATATTTTTGCAGCTCTATGCCGAGAACACCTCACAGCGATCTACAGTTTACCCTGGCGTTTGTGATGCACTGGATTACATGCAGGCCATGGAATACCCGCTCGGCTGCATAACCAACAAGGCGAGCAGCTTTACAGAAACCCTGTTGAAAGATCTGGGATTACGGGACTATTTTGGCGTTGTGGTATGTGGCGACACGCTACCCACAAAGAAACCAGACCCTGCGCCCTTGCTGCATGCGGCAAAGAAACTCAATGCCACACCACTTCAGTCATTAATGATTGGCGATTCCGTCAATGATGTCAGAGCGGCTCGTTCAGCAGGGTTTCAAGTGGTCTGCGTCAGCTATGGCTACAACCATGGGCAGGATATCAGCAAAGCCATGCCAGATATGGTTGTTGATTCTTTGCTGGATCTTATGGGAATTATCTAACCTAGGAGTCTGTCGGGTTTAACTGTCTGACGCAGAAATACTCTGTGTCGGTTCGATACCCGCCTCCAAAATTTTGGTTCGGGAAATTACATTTTCTGCTGAGATGCAGGCCTTTTCTCCAGGTATATTGCTCCTTGTTC
>JAJRZI010000147.1 GCA_024275295.1 Gammaproteobacteria bacterium
GTTAGTCCCTGCACGAGTGAGAGGATGAAGATGTGGGCAGTTTCCATTTAGGCCTGTTTGATATGTGATGGGTTGATAAGAAGTGTCAGCGGTTACTGCGTTGATTTTGATTGAAGCTTTCGTTCCCAGGCCAGTGAGGTGCGAACGATGGTGTCCAGGTTGTCGTATTGTGGCTCCCAGCCCAAAACCTTGTGGATGCGGTCAGCGCCGGCAATAAGCTGTGGTGGGTCACCTGCGCGGCGTGCCTCTTCGCGTATATTGAGTGGTTTGCCATTGGCTCGTTCAACCGCATCCAGCACTTCGCGCACGGAGTAGCCATGCCCATAACCGCAGTTGAGGGTGGTGGATTCGCCGCCGTTGCGCAGATAGTCCAGCGCACATAGATGAGCGGCTGCCAGATCCTCAACATGGATGTAGTCACGAATGCCGGTGCCATCCGGGGTGGGGTAGTCGGTGCCGAAGATTGCAACAGACTCGCGTTTGCCCAGTGCGGCTTCGCAGGCAACCTTGGTCAGCAGCGTGGCCTTGGCCGTTGACTGTCCAATACGCCCTTCGGGATCGCTCCCGGCCACATTGAAGTAACGCAGTACAACGTGCTTGAGATCCGTTACGGCAGAGAGATCCCGCAGCATCCATTCAGACATCAGCTTAGAGGTGCCGTAAGGGTTGATAGGGGCAGTGGCTGTATCTTCCCAGGCCTTATCCGCTTCGGGCATGCCATAGACGGCTGCGGTGGATGAGAAGATGAAATGCTTGACCCCGGCCTCCTGGCAACAGGCTAAAAGGTTGCGGGTGGCGCAGGTATTGTTGCCGTAGTATTTCAATGGATTGGAGACTGATTCGGGCACAATGGTGTGGGCTGCAAAATGGAGGACAGATTCAATATTGTGATCGTGCAGAATCTGGCTGACCAAAGCCTTGTCGCCGGTATTTCCTTCAATAAGCTCTCCATAGAGAACAGCCTCCCTGAACCCTGTAGAGAGGTTGTCCAGTGTGACGACCTGCTCGCCTGCCTCGCCCAGTTGGCGTAAGGTGTGACTGCCAATATATCCGGCGCCGCCGGTTACCAGTACGCCTTTCTTGCTCATTTAACCATCTCCTTTTTTGTTTTAGTCACTGTGCTGAGTAAGCACTTTGCACTTCGGAAGCGGGACTTTAGTCCTGCAATACCTGCCAACTTCTTTGCGGGACTGAAGTCCCGCTTCCAAAATTAAGAGTGTGTGCTGTGTGAATTTGATTAGCGGCATATCATACCCGCCAACCCTGTTTAAGTCATTCAAATAGATAGATTTGCCACTCTTCAAAGGGAGGTGGTTCACCTTCCATGACAACAGCCGCCAGATAACCCTCTTCCGGGATGAAATGTGTAGACTGAAGCTCAGCATCCCGGGTTGGGTTGTGGTTGCTGAAGATACCATTGCCGATGGCCTTCATGCGTGCCTCATATTCTGTCCAATGCCTGAAAAAAGATTCGGCAAGAGCAGCCCCTTCAAGTGGAGCGAGTTCCTGCGCAATGGCTGTATTGAATACCCGGTGTGCTATGGCGTGAAGATTGGGTTTCTCCCTGACCCGTTCCAGGTCTATTCCGATGGCGGCTTCGCGTGAAATACCCAGCAGTGCCATATTGCCTGTGTGACTGAGATTGAAGGTGAGTACAGAGGCGGGAGAGGCGATAAAGGGTTTGCCCCGGGGGCCATAGACAAACACCAGGTCTTCGGGAGCTGTGGCCAGATAAAAGCCCAGCAGAAGCCGTACTGAACCACGCGCCTTGATGAAGCGATTGCGATCCTCTTCTTTGTGAAAGCGTTTGGCGCGTGCTAGCTCATCTTCAGAGAGTACGGTCTCCAGTTCTTCGTCGGTTTCATCGAGATCGATGCGCCAAAGATGCAGCTGCTTGGCATTGGGTGGAGATAATTCGGCTGGAACAGCCCAGTTTTTGATATGGTGCATAACAGAATCCTGAATACGGTGAACTTTTTTGACAGTTAAAATTATTCGAAATCCCTTTGATGAAGATAAGTCTACCTTACCCGCTGATATGCACCCAGTGCTAAAACGGGTTTTTGCCGCGCGTGGCATAAAATCTGAATCGGAGCTGGAGCTTGGACTGGATCGATTGCTGCCGGTCAAATTGCTCTCTGGTGCGCAGGAGGCAGCGATGCTATTGCATCAGATGATAGAGCAGGGTGGTCGAATCCTGATTGTCGGTGATTTTGATACGGATGGTGCCACCAGCTGCGCCCTGGCTGTGCGGGCGTTGAGAATGATGGGGGCAAAGGATGTTGATTATCTGGTGCCTAACCGATTCGATTATGGCTATGGTCTCTCTCCTGCCATTGTGGAAGAGGCGCTGAAGTGCAAGCCTGATCTGCTGGTCACGGTGGATAACGGCATATCAAGCGTGGAAGGCGTGGCGGCATCTGTTGCTGCGGGTGTGCCGGTATTGGTTACCGATCATCACCTGCCGGGTGATGAGTTGCCGGCAGCAGCCGTGCTGGTCAATCCGCAACTGCCGGATGACCGGTTTCCGAGTAAAAATCTGGCCGGTGTCGGGGTTATCTTTTATGTCATGCTGGCACTTCGTGCCTATCTGAGATCATTGGATTGGTTCAGCCAGCATGGTTTGCCGGAACCCAATCTGGCAGAGCTGTTGGATCTGGTTGCGCTGGGCACGGTGGCTGATGTGGTTCCACTGGATCATAACAACCGCATTATGGTTCATCAGGGAGTGCAGCGAATCAGGGCGGGTAGGGGTTGTGCAGGTATCAGTGCCATCATTGAGGTGGCTAATCGTTCTCAAAATAGGTTGGCTGTAACTGATCTGGGGTTCGCTGTTGCACCCCGCCTGAATGCTGCGGGACGTTTGGATGATATGTCGTTAGGTATCGAATGTCTGCTGGCGGATAATCTTCAGGCCGCCCGTGCAATGGCAAAACAGCTGGATGACCTGAACCATACCCGACGTCATATTGAAGGCGAGATGGTGGATCAGGCCATGGCGGGCCTGTCTGATTTTCTCGAACAGGAGGAGAGTGAGCTGCCCATTGGACTCTGTATCTATCGTCAGGAGTGGCATCAAGGTGTGGTCGGTATTTTGGCATCCCGAATCCGAGAGCATTTTCATCGTCCGATTATCGGATTTGCACCGGCGCAGGATGGCCTTATAAAAGGCTCAGCACGCTCTGTTCCAGGGTTGCATTTACGGGATGTATTGGCTGAAGTGGATCTGAAGTATCCAGGGATAATTGTACGTTTTGGCGGCCATGCCATGGCGGCAGGGCTAACCTTGCGGGAAGAGCATTTTGAGCTTTTCAGTCATGCATTTGATATAGAGGTACGGCGACATCTAGGGGCAGATGACCTGTTTGATGTTATCCATTCTGATGGAGAGTTAAAGCCAGAAGAGCTTAATCTTGAGCTGGCTGAAATACTACGTACGGCCAGCCCCTGGGGGCAAGGTTTTTTGGAACCCCGATTTGATGGTGAATTCTATATTCATAATCGACAGGTTGTTGGCAAACGGCATCTAAAGCTGGTGTTATCGCCAGGCGATGCAGATACTTCAATAACAGCTATTGCATTCAATCAAAAAGAGACGTTTCCTGAATGTGACAAAATTCATATTGCTTATCGACTGGATGTCAATCAATTTCGGGGTGAGCGCACTGTTCAAATGGTTGTTGAAAATATTCAGGTAGTGCATGATTAATGAGCTGAAGTAAGTTGAAAAATTGGAAATAGATTTATCACCTTGAAAAAGTACTAGGAACCGGATTCTTCAACTATACTTGATTGGCAAAATGCCTCCTGTTAAGTAACAACAAGGTCTATTGGCCAAGTAAATGAGAAGCCTTTACGGATGATAGAAACCAAACCACGCCCCATTCATCTTGATCTTCGGCGTATCCGAATGCCGATTAATGCGATCACCTCCATTGTACACCGAATCAGTGGCGTCCTTATCTTTCTGCTGATGCCAGGTGTCATCTTTTTGCTTGATCTCTCTTTGATGGATCCAGATGGTTTTGCAATGGTTGTCGCTGTTTTTGACTCTATACCGGGCAAAGCCATTCTGCTGCTGCTGGTATGGGCGCTTTCCCATCACCTGCTGGCAGGTCTGCGATGCATCGGCATTGATATTGATTTAGGTGTAGAAAAACCGTTTTTTCTGAAAACAGCGCGCATTGTATTGTTGGCGGCGTTTCCAATGGCATTTCTGATTTGGGTGGCACTATGAGTGGTCGTCGCGTATCGGGGATGCAGGCCTGGGCATTGCAGCGTATCACGGCGGTCTACCTGGCGCTTTATATCACCTACATGATCGGCTTCTTCATCTTCACGCCACCGGCCTCGCATGATGTCTGGCAGCGGTGGATTGTGCAACCACATGTCAGCATGGCCATGTTGCTTTTTTTTGGGTCGCTCCTTTTTCATGCCTGGGTTGGCATCCGTAATGTCTTGATTGATTACATCAAGCCTTTTGGTCTCCGTCTTACCTTGTTGATACTGGTAGGTTTGGGGCTGATGGCTTGTGGAGCTTGGAGCTTGGAGGTTGTGATGTCAGCGCGTATCGTTTGATATCAATAAGAACATAATATGAATATACCTATCAGACGATTTGACACATTAATACTTGGTGCCGGTGGCGGTGGGCTACGTGCGGCACTGCAGTTGGCCAAGGCTGACGCTCACGTGGCTGTGGTATCCAAGGTTTTCCCAACGCGTTCACATACCGTCGCTGCACAGGGTGGTGTAAATGCCGCGCTGGCCAATGTCACCCCCGATAATTGGCACTGGCACATGTATGATACGGTCAAGGGCGGTGATTACCTGGGTGACCAGGATGCCATTGAATATATGTGTCGGGCTGCTGCGCATCTGGTTTATGAGCTGGAACATGCGGGTGTCCCTTTTTCACGCCTGGATAGTGGCCGCATTTATCAACGTCCCTTTGGTGGTCAGAGCCGTGATTTTGGCGGAGCACAGGCCACCCGCACCTGCGCTGCGGCTGACCGTACCGGCCATGCCATTCTGCACACGCTTTATCAGCAGAATATTCGTGCGCGCACCAATTTCTTCGATGAATACTTCGCCGTAGATTTTATTCACGATGATGAAGGCACTGTGCTTGGTGCGCTGACCATGGATATTGCCACGGGTGAACTGCTGGTTATTGAAGCCAAAACTATATTGATTGCCACGGGTGGCTGCGGCCAGCTCTACCGCACAACAACCAATGCCCATATCAATACGGGTGATGGCATGGCCATGGCGCTACGTGCGGGCATACCGCTGCAGGATATGGAATTCTTTCAGTTTCACCCAACGGGTGTTGCCGGAAAAGGGATGCTGATTACCGAAGGTGCACGCGGTGAGGGGGGCTATCTTGTCAACAAGGATGGCGAACGTTTTATGGAGCGTTACGCACCTAATGTGAAGGATTTGGCCAGTCGGGATGTAGTCAGCCGGGCAATCTCTATTGAGGTAAGAGAGGGACGTGGTTGTGGGCCTGATGGCGACCATGTGATGCTTAAACTGAACCACCTGGGTTCTGATATTGTGGCTAAACGTCTGCCAGGTATTCGAGATACCTGTAAAACCTTTATGCATCTTGATCCGGTAGATACCCCCATCCCTGTCTTTCCCACAGCACACTATGCCATGGGTGGTATTCCTACCGACCGTTTTGGTCGTGTTGTCAGGCCCAGTGGCAATTCACCAGAGGAGGAGATCCCCGGCCTCTATGCGGCGGGTGAATGTGCCTGCGTCTCTGTGCATGGCGCTAACCGATTGGGTGGTAACTCACTGCTGGATATTCTGGTCTTTGGCCGTGCGGCCGCAAATGACATCCTTGGTTTTCTGAAAAAGAACCGTTATCACCGCCCACCGAACCAAGAGTACATTGATAAGGCCTATGAACGGTTTGCGCGCTGGGAAAAGACGGGGGATGGCGAAAGTGTGCAATCGGTTCGGGCTGATCTCAAGACGGCAATGGAGGATCACTGCGGTGTATTTCGCACCGAAAAGATCATGCAGGAGGGGGTGGAGGCAATCAAAGCCATACGGGCACGCATACCGGATGTCCGCCTGCAGGATCAATCAAAGGTGTTTAATACCGCCCGGGTAGAGGCATTGGAGCTTGAAAACCTCGCTGATATTGCCATGGCGACCATGCGCTCGGCTGAAGCTCGCCAAGAGAGCAGGGGTGCCCACTCACGGATAGACTACCCTGATCGTGATGATGCGCACTGGATGAAGCATAGCCTCTACTCACTTGAGGATGACACGCTGGATTATAAGCCTGTGCGAACCAAGCCAATGTCTGTTGAAACCTTTCCGCCAAAGAAAAGGGTTTATTGAACCAGGTTTAAGGGATGTGGAAGTGATAAATGCGATTTAAAATACACCGTTACAATCCAGATGTTGATAAAAAGCCCTACATGCAGGACTTTGTCCTGGAGCATGTCAAACCCGGCATGATGTTGCGTGAGGCGTTGATAGAGCTGAAAAATCAGGATGAAACGCTTACCTTCCGTCACTCTTGTGGTGAGGGGGTTTGTGGCTCTGATGGGATGAATATCAATGGGTTGAATGGTCTGGCCTGTATCACTCCGGTTGAGACATTAACCGAACCCGTAGAGATTCGCCCCTTTCCTGGTGTACCCATTATCCGTGATCTTGTGGTGGATATGTCGGGGTTTTATAAACAGTACCACTCGGTAAAACCTTTTCTCATCCGCTATGATCCTGAGCCGGAGGTTGAAAATCTTCAGTCACCTGAGGATAGGGATAAACTGGATGGACTGTATGAATGTATACTCTGTGGCTGCTGCTCAACGGCCTGCCCCTCTTTCTGGTGGAACCCTGATAAATTCCCTGGCCCGGCCGCGTTGCTGCAGTCCTGGCGGTTTCTTGCCGACAGCCGTGATCAGGCAATGGACGAGCGGCTGGATAAGCTGGATGGCCCCTACAAACTGTTTCGTTGTCATACCATTATGAATTGTGCCTATGTCTGTCCAAAGGGCCTGAATCCAACCAAGGCGATTGGGCATATCAAGGCGCTGATGTTGAAGCACTCGGTTTAGATGACGAATACAGAGTGCCAGCCAGGATTGGAACGTTTGCGTTGGCAATGCAGGCGGGGGCTGCTTGAGCTTGATCTGCTGTTTGAGGCCTTTTTGGACAGTGGCTACAGTAGCCTGTCCAATGCCGATAAAGAGATCTTTAACCGCTTTCTGGAATACCAGGATCAAACACTGCAGGCCTGGCTGCTGGGGAAAGAGTCCCCAGAGGATGAGGCCATGGTGCGCATGGCCAAACTTGTCCGGGAGGCAATCTAGCCGCTTTGTTTGCTAAAAAAGGAGTGATGCTGCTTGGTTAAGAAGACCGTCCCCTCATTACGTCTCACACCCAAAAGATCAACGGTGTTGCTTTCATTTATGCTTATTGCTCACATAGGTGCTATGGGTGTTGTGCTCCTTCTTCCTCTTGAGTTTTGGTTGCAGTGTTTGCTGTTACTTGTTGTCATGATGAGTCTGACTCAGGCTATCTGCACCCATCTGTTGCGTTCCAATGAATCAGCCATAAGATCAGCCGAATGGAATAGTGAAGGGGAGTGGACGCTGTTGACTGCCAATGGAGATGAACTTGCCGCACAGCTAAAGGCTTCCAGTTATCTGCAGCCATGGTGTGTTGTTTTGAACTTTTCAATCAGTCGCTTTGGTTGGCGCAGTTTGATACTGCTGCCGGATGCTGTCGATCCTGAACTATTGCGCCGTCTACGGGTTCGGTTGCGGCTGCTTGGCAATGCGGATATTTCGTAACCCCTCATTTAGTGTTGGGTACTGAAGTCTTACGCCCAGCTCGTCCAGCATTTTTCTATTCTCTATTCGGCGTGATTCTTGAAGGTATGAGAGCATGCCTGGGCTAAGCAGTTGCTCTGCTTCCTCTCTGCTGACCTCCTGTGGTCTTGGTATATTGAAGGCGTCTGCAACCTTTATAAAATATTCGCTCATGGTGCAGGCATCATTGTCAGCTACATTATATAACTCACCGTCTTTGCCATGTTCGGCAGCTGCGAGGCAGATCTGTGCCAGATCATCGGCATGGATGCGGTTGCTAAAAGGTGCTTCATCTGGCCGCAAGATGGGCCTGCCTTGCCGCAGAGAAGCCATGGGTAGTTTGTCTGGGTGGTAGATGCCGGGTACACGTAACCGGATGACTGGAACGGCATGTTGTTTTCCCCATTCAGATAGCTGTATCTCAGCATTCAAGCGCCGTTTTGCTCTATCTGTTATGGGATTTGGAGGGCGCTGCTCATCAACCCATTCACCATGGCAATGACCATAAACCCCGGTGGTGCTGAGGTATATTATGACAGCAGGTTTTGCAGCGCCTATACTGCTTAGCCAGTTAGAGATTCGATTATCATGCGTGCCTGTTGCCGAAGGTGGGGCAAAATAATATACCCTGGCGCCTTCCAATGACTGTTGTGTCAATGTATCTGGCTGATCCAGATCGGCTAGGAGTCTGTCGGATTTAGCGACGTATCCCTATAGAATAGGCTCATCGTACCAAGAAGAGATCGACATCACCATGTCAGGCAAATTCCAGCCCATCAATCGAGATACCGCGTACCTGTTGCCGCCCTCACTACAA
>JAJRZI010000148.1 GCA_024275295.1 Gammaproteobacteria bacterium
ATGTAAGAGGTGTTGGCATGGAGAACCCTTTCGAAATAAATTATCCGAAAACTACCATTCATGCCATTCGATTCCAATCAGCCACACCATTCCGGAAACAGGCGGGATAGGATTGCCGCTCACGCTCCATTGTGGTCTACTACTGCTTATGAGTGCTGCGCAGACCTATTCAGTCCTGCTTCTGGAAGATGAAAAACCGACACGGGCTCATCTTGCCTCGGTGATATGCGGTTGCCCCGGTTTGATCCTTCATGGCGAGGCTGGCAGCTGTGATGAAGCTCGCTCCGTGCTTAAAGGCGGGGCTCCTGATGTGTTGCTGGCAGACCTGGGGCTGCCTGATGGCAGTGGTATCGATATTATTCGTGAGGCGCGGGAACTCTATCCGGAGATGGAGGTGATGGTTCTCACCGTTTTTGAAGATGAGGAGAGCGTGGTAGCTGCTCTGGAAGCGGGTGCAACAGGTTATCTTCTCAAGGATCAGTCACCCGATGAACTGGGCGATACTATTCTTGCATTGATGCGTGGTGAGTCGGCCATCAGCCAGAAGGTTGCCCGTTTTCTTCTGAAGCGCTTCACTGCTCCTGCACCTGATACCGGGGGGCAGAAAGCACGCCGGCAGACTACGGCTGAAGATGAGCTGACCCGGCGGGAAGCTGAAGTGTTGAATCTGATTGCCAAGGGATACAGCTATAATGAAATTGCTGATTTACTGGAGCTCTCTCGCAACACTATTCGCTCACATATCCGCAATATCTACCGTAAACTTGCCGTGAAATCCCGCTCTGAAGCGGTGTTTGAGGCAGCACACCTTGGCCTCATCAGTTTTGAGGAGCATATTTAATAGCATCCTGATATAGCATATTTATGCTATATTCATTCTCTGTCTATGGATAGAGAGTTCGCTCTATGAAAAGAGAAAAAGAACCCTCTGATAACATCTGGATAACCATTCTGCTTATTACTGCACTGTTGATGGCAGCGGCTACTTACCTAGTGAACAGCTGATGGCAAAAGGTGAGTCTCTTTTTGGGCATTTGTGCAAAATTAGTGCCGCACTACGAGAAAGCCTGGGCCAAAAACTGTTCCTGTAAAACCGCATAAACGGTCCAAGCCTAAGTCACTACCGAAGTAAATAAGTCTGAATAATGGTTGATGCCACCCCCTTTGCTGTTTCATGTTTTAGAGTGACAATAAGCTACAGTATCTGCCTCCAAAGGGTCGACGAGAATAAAATTGTCCAAACAGTTTAATATTTTTTAATTAAGTATCCTTTAGGGTTACATAAATACAAATAAATAAACATTCTCTTGCGCATGGTTTAAGTTATCGATAAAATGTCGCCTATGAGTTTACAAAAAGGGAAAGCAATAAACCGTCTTTATGGCCTTTTCCCCGAAGGCATGGTGACTCCAACTGCGTGGTTGGGGAAGCAAGGATACTCTAGGCAGTTGGTTCGCAAGTATGTCCAGAGTGGGTGGCTGGTTTCAGTTGCCAGAGGAGCATTCAGGCGACCAGGTTCAGAGCCGGGATGGGCAGCGATAGCAGCTTCCCTTGAGAAGTATTGGGGCTTGTCCTGCCATGCAGGAGGCCGCACAGCACTCGATCTGCATGGTTACGCGCACTATCTGGCTTTGGGTGAGAATCAGCCGATACATCTTTATGCTCAGGGGCGATTGCCTGCATGGGTACGTAGTCTTAGTAGGCCACTATTGGTTTTCCATACTTCAAGCCTGTTTCGATCAAATGCCGATGCCATGGGAGTCGATAAGATGGACATGGATGGTGGTCGTTTCACCGTTCATCTGTCCCGTCCTGAGCGGGCCATGCTGGAGTTACTTGCTGACGTTCCAGATCGGGAAAGCTTTGATGAAGCTGACAAATTGATGGAGGGGCTTGTAAACTTGAGCCCATCCCGAGTGATGCTGTTATTGGATGGCTGCAAAAGTGTGAAAGTGAAGCGTCTGTTTCTGTGGTTTGCCGAGCGTCACAACCACGCATGGTTTCGCAGGCTTGATACGGAAATGATAGAGCTGGGCTCTGGAAAACGCATGCTGGTCAAAGGTGGTCGCCTGGTTTCCAAGTATCATATAACGGTTCCAAGGGAGATGATAGATGGACCCGGATAGTGTCTACTATAAGCAGGCTGCTCTGCTGGTTCGTACACTGCCCTGGCTGGAAACAGAACCATGCTTTGCATTGAAAGGTGGTACGGCAATCAATCTGTTTGTGCGCGATATGCCGCGTCTGTCGGTAGATATCGATCTTGCCTATCTTCCAATTGAACCACGTAAGGATTCGCTCATCCATATTCACAAAGCACTATTGCAACTTGCAGAGACGTTGCAGAAGAGGATTCCGGGAAGTGTTGTTGAACCGATTATGCTGAAGGAGAGTGGAACGGCCTGTAAGCTGCTGATTCGTTGTGCCGGTGTGTTGGTGAAGGTGGAAGTAACGCCTGTGCTACGAGGCAGTGTGTATCCCCCTGAGCAACGAAGCGTCATGCCTGCTGTGGAAGATGAATTCGGATATGCTGAAGTACAACTGGTTTCGCAGGGCGATTTGTATGGCGGAAAAATCTGTGCTGCACTGGATCGGCAGCATCCACGGGATCTGTTCGACATCAAATTGTTACTGGAGAATGAGGGGATTAGCCGGGAGATGTTCAACTCCTTTCTGGTCTATCTGATCAGTCACAACCGGCCCATGTCCGAACTGCTTTCACCACACGAGAAGGATATTGCAGATGCGTTCGTTCACCATTTTGATGGCATGACTCGTGAACCAATTACTCTTGATGAACTTCTTGAATCCCGTCGGCAACTGGTGGCTGAGATACAGCGCCAGTTTACCAATGATGATAAGGCATTCGTGCTTTCGGTAAAACGGGGTGAGCCCGACTGGAGGCTTATTGACTTGCCTCATGTGAATGAACTGCCTGCGGTGCAGTGGAAACTTCAGAATTTGGCCAATATGCAAGCATCCAAACACAAGGCTGCTCTGACTCGTTTGGAAGAGGTGTTGGAGCAGTTCTGATGCCTGGAAAGGTGCAATTTTCATCGAAAAATGCAACTGAGCATCCTTCCTTCCGCTTAATTGCGGATTGTTTGATGAAGCTTTTTAACCAGATTATGAGCCTCAAGGTGATGTGTAGCGATTTGCCATTTGAGCGGCTAGTCATGGAAGTGAAGGTTATTAGGGTCTGTTAACACTCATTTTGATTGAATCATTGCTGTATAATGGTACCGAGGGCCGGAATCGAACCGGCACGGCCGCAAAGCCATTGGATTTTGAATCCAACGTGTCTACCAATTCCACCACCCCGGCATAAGAGAATCTGGTTGCTGGTAAAACGCGCGGAAGCATTGTCCCGGGTACCCACTGTGTCAAGTTTTCCCGTTGTTCATCTGATAGATATCCATCTACTTGCAATCGCTACTGTTGCCATAATACTGATGCGGAAACCTGCCCAATAGTGGTCGGGACGTTCTACCATTGATTGTTAGGTGTGGCAGCCCTCTCCGGGCTCTGTAGAAGCAATGTTTTAGTTGAGGTGTAGAGTAGGGGCCATGACGCGAAAAAAGTCTCAATCAGTTTCTCAATCAAATCTGGAATTTGGCCAGATTATTGTTGGTGCAGGGGCCGTAGGAAGTGCACTGGCACTGCAACTGAGTGATCTGGGCCATCGTGTTGCCGTTATTGATTCCCAAACCCCCAACTATCAATCCAGCGATCCGGAACGGGTGATCGCGCTCTCGTATGGTTCCAGATGTTATCTCAAGGCTCTCGGCGTATGGCAGGAAGTAGAAGATGCTGGCACCGGTCTGATTCGCCATATCCATGTGACAGAGCCCGGCAACAGAGGCTTTGTCACCATGGATGTCGCTGACACAAAAGAGATGACTGAAGCGATAGATGCGCTCGGCTATGTTGTTGAGATGGGGCATCTGCTGAAGCCTCTGCATGAGCGCATGAAGGGGCAGGTCACCCTGTTCTGTCCGGCATCAGTTACAAAACTCGACTTTGGAGACTTGGAGAAAAAGGCAGAGGTTCAGATCAGCTACGAAGGCAAGCGTGTTGTACTGCAGGGCTCACTGCTGATCGGAGCCGATGGCACCAACAGCCAGATACGGCGCATGGCAGGGATCGGGACAAAGGGGTGG